>NZ_JBHTMX010000219.1:0-4454 GCF_042679725.1 Methylopila musalis | reverse complement strand
CGCCGCTGGCGGTCGCCTTCGCCACCGCGCCCTCCTCCGATCTGCGCCGCGCCGCCCGGCCGCTGGTGGCCCGGCTCGCCCGGCGCGACGAGGCCCTGTCCGCGCGCCTGTCGCGGGAGCTGATCGACAGCCTGTTCCGCGCCAGCCCCGACGACGCCTATCCGAAGGACATCGTGGACCTTTTGATGGAGGCCATGCCCGAGCGGGTGGCGGCGCTGGACGCGGGCATGCTGTGGCGGCTGCTGCAGGCGCGGGCCAAGGGCGCGCAGCTGCTCGGCTCCACCGAACTCGTCCGGCGCCCGTTCGGCCTGTTCTCCGTGCGCCAGATCGCGCGGCTCGGCGATCATCCGCACCGCGCCGCCCGCGACTGGGCGCTCGCGGCGGTGCGGGCCGAACCCGCGCGCTTCCAGGCCGAGGCGGCCGACGCCGTGCTGCTGGTCGAAAGCGACTGGCCGGAGACCCGCGCCGTCGCCGAGGCGGAGTTCGACCGCTGGCCCCAGGAGGCGTGGTCGCCCGAGACGATCGCCGTCGTCACCGACAGCGTGCGGCCCGAGGTGCTGGCCTACGCCCGCCGCCTGCTCCGCAGCCGCCTGACGCCCGAGGACGCGCCGGCCCAGCTCGCCCGCCTGCTGGAGCACCCCGCCCAGTCCATGCATCTGGTGGCGACCGAGCTTCTGACCGAGGACGCCGCGGCCGGCGAGGAGGCGTTCGAGAAGCTGCTGCCGCTCGCCCGCATCGTCATGCTTCAGGTGCACAAGGGCCGGGTGGCCAAGGACCGCATGACCGCGTTCCTCCGGGCCAAGGCCGCCCGCGACGCCGGCCGCGCGGCCCGCATCGCGCCTCTGTTCGCCGACCTGTCGCTGAGCGGCACCCAGCGCGACCGCGCCGCCGCCATCCTCGCCCTGCGCGACATCGCCGAGGCGCATCCGAGGATCGCCACGCCGCTCGTCCGCCGCGCGGCGCCGGAAAGGGCCGCCCCATGAACTTCGTGCACCGCTATTTCGGCGCGAGCTCCGCCTCCTCGGACGCGCTCTCCACCGCGCTCGGCTTCGCGCCGGACCTGCTGCGCGAGCCGACCTTCTTCGTGGGCAAGGTGCGGCGGCATCTGCCGTTCCGCGAGGCGATCTCGGCGCTGCACCACGTCGTGGTCTCGGACCTGCGCTTCAAGCCGAAGGACCGCACGCTCTATTTCGAGTGGCTGAAGCAGAACGAGCAACAGCTTCTCGCCGACGCCCTCGGCGAGCGGGACGAGATCCGCGCCCGGATCGCGACGCTGCGGGCGGAGCTGACGGACCTCGACAAGCTCTCCCGCGAGGTCATGGCGCCGTTCTACGGCGCCCGTAAGCGCTATTTCGACTGGCTCTACGCCCATGACCGCGACGCCTGGATCGTGCTCGATCCGGTCATCACCGTGCATCCGGACGAGGTGTTCTTCGAGTGCTTCAGCCTGGACGAGTCGAGCTACGGCCGGCTCTCCTGCGACCACGACGTGTTCGAGCGCGTCGAGGACATGGCCTGCGGCACCACCAACGTGGATTACAGCCACGCGCTCTACGACGAATTCCAGAAGATCCGCAGCTACCGGGAGACCTCGCTCACCATCGACCCCACCGGCTTTGAGGTGCAGACTGCCGGCGAAAACGCCTTCCGGGAGGACAAGATCGAGCTGCCGGACAGCTGGGTGCGCGGCTTCCTGCAGGTGTCGAGCGCCATGGCGCAGCCGGCCCATGTGGTCGACCTCAACCCCGTGGACATGCACGCCATCCTGTCGCGGCTCGCGGCCCGGAAGGAGCGGCACGGGCCCCGCTCGCTGCGCTTCCTGCTGACGCCCGGCGAGCCGGTGACGGTGGTGATCGAGCCGTGGAACGAGCGGCTGACCTTCCGCCGCTCGATCCATCGCGGCGGCGAGGCGGCGGAGATCCGCGTCTGGGGCCGGCGGCGGCTGCAGATCCTCGCCCGCGCCCTGCCGCTCGCCCGCTCGGTGCGGCTCCATCTGCTCGGGACCGGCCTGCCCTCCTTCGTGGTGGTGGATTTCGGCGGCCTGCGTTTCACGCTCGGCCTGTCGGGCTGGACCGCCAACGACTGGTCGCGGGCCGGCCAGTTCGATCTGCTGGCGCCCCGCGCCGCGGTGGACGAGGCGACGGCGGGGCGGGTGTTCGACGCGCTGAAGCGCCGCCACTTCGCCGACGTGACGACGCTCGCCGCCGACACCGGCCTCGACCGGACCATCGTCGCCGGCGCGCTCGGGCTCTACGTGCAGGCCGGCCGCGCCATGTACGATCTGGACAAGGGCGTCTACCGTCTGCGCGAGCTGCTGCGGGAGCCGCTCGGCCCCGGCGCGCTGCGCTTCGCCTCCGCGCAGGAGGAGAAGGCCGACCGATTCGTGGCGGCGCGTCTGGTGACGATCACCGCGATCGAGAACCGGGACGGGCGGCGGATCGTCTCCGGCGAGGTGCTGGACGACGGCAAGACCCACCATCCGCGGCTCGTGATCGACGCCGACGACCGGCTGAGCACGGCGTCCTGCGACTGCGGCTTCTACGGCCACAACAAGCTCATGCGCGGCCCCTGCGAGCACATGCTGGCGGTTCGCCGGCTGTTCCATGTCCAGGTCGAGGGAAAAGCCGACGGGGGCGCGGCGTGAGCGGGTTGATGCGCGGACGCGCGGCTCTTAAGATTTCCGAGACGAGGGGCGCCGGCCGGCGAGGACCTTGCAACCCGGGCGGCGTTTCGCCGTCCTTGCACCCTGCCCGGCAAAGCGTCACTGGCCCGCTCTTCACTGGGGCGGCGCCGGGGACCTGTGCGGGTTTACGGTTTGGGTTCCTTGAACCCAAACCCGCACAGGTCCCCGCGCCGCCTTCGAGTGGAGCGGTCCAGTCCCAGGACGAGACGAAGGCGAACCGTCCGGCGCCCCTCTTCGCTTGCCCGACCCGCGTCATGACCCCACGCCCGCACACCCGTCTGGCGGAGGCGCGCCCATGACCGCGCGCCCCGGCGAGCTCACCCGCCAGCAGCTCTACGACCGCATCCGCGAGAGCTCGAAGGACGAGGTGATCCTCGAGGAGATGATCCGTCTCGGCTTCTGGCGCGAAGGCGAGGCCCAGCCGGATCTGCCGGAGGATGTGATCCGCCGCACCGCCGAGCTGCGCCGGGAGCTTGCGGAGCTGAACGCCCGGGACGCCCGCTGGGCCGATCCCGAAGCCGCGATCCGGGAGATGCACAAGCGCCGCAAGAAGGCGGCGCTGGAGCGGCGCAAGGAGACCAAGGTCCGGGCCGCGCAGGCGCGCCACGACCGCGCCCTCGCCTGGCGCGGGCGGCGGGACGAGGAGCTGCTCTATCTCGGGGCCGAGGTGTCGGGCGGGCTCTCCGCCGGGCCGGCGGCCTCCGCGCCGCTCGGCGCCGGCCTTCCCGAGCTGCCGACGCCGAAGGCGCTGGCCGAGGCCATGGGCGTCGCCATGGGCGAGCTGCGCTTCCTCGCCTTCGACCGGGCGCTCACCCGCGTCAGCCACTACCAGCGCTTCGCGATTCCCAAGAAGACCGGCGGCCTCCGCGTCATCTCCGCGCCGATGCCGCGGCTGAAGCGGGCGCAGTACTGGATCCTCGACAACCTGCTCGCCCGGGTTTCGACCCACGCGGCCGCCCACGGCTTCGTGCCCGGCCGCTCCATCGTGACCAACGCGCAGGCCCATGTGGGCCGCGACGTGGTGGCCAATCTCGACCTGAAGGACTTCTTCCCGACGCTCACCTTCCGCCGGGTGACGGGCAAGTTCCGCGGGCTCGGCTATTCCGAGCCGGTCGCGACCACGCTCGCCCTGCTTTGCACCGAGCCGGACGCGGACGAGGTGGAGATCGACGGCGAGCGCCTCTACGCCGCCCGCGGCCCGCGCCGCCTGCCCCAGGGCGCGCCCACGAGCCCCGCCCTGACCAACCTGATCTGCGCGCGGCTCGACAACCGGCTCGCGGGCCTCGCGGCGTCCATGGGCTTCGCCTACACCCGCTACGCCGACGACATGACCTTCTCGGCCTCGGGGCCCGCGGCGGCCAAGGTCGGCGCGCTGCTGAAGGTCGTCGGCGAGATCGTCGCGGCGGAGGGCTTCACGGTCCATCCCGACAAGACGCGGATCATGCGCCGGGGCGGACGGCAGGAGGTGACGGGCCTCACGGTCAACGAGCGCGTGGCCGTGCCGCGCGACACGCTGCGCCGCTTCCGCGCCCTGCTGCACCAGATCGAGGCGATCGGCCCCGCGGGCAAGCGCTGGGGCCAGGCGCGGGACGTGATGGACGCCGCGGCGGGCTTCGCCTGCTTTGTGCGCATGGTGACGCCCGAGATAGGCGAGCCGCTGGTGCAGCGCGTGAAGGCGCTCGAGGTCCGCCACGGCCGCCGCGCCCCGGCGCCTGCGCCTGACGGCGCGTTCCGTCGCCGGTCGGCGGCGGGCGAAACCCCGCTCGCCCGC
>NZ_JBHTMX010000218.1:0-4584 GCF_042679725.1 Methylopila musalis | reverse complement strand
GCCGCCGTCACGTCGGCGCGCAGCACCATGCCCGGCCCGCCGCCGGCGGGCGTGTCGTCCACCGCCCGGTGCGCGCCGAGCCCGTGGGCGCGCATGTCCTGCGCCTCGAGGCTCCAGAGACGGCCGAGCGCCTTGCCCGCCAGCGCGTGGCCGAGGGGTCCTGGAAACATGGCCGGATAAAGCGTGAGCACGGTCGCGCGCCACATGAGGCGGCCTCCGGGAATCGTGATCGGAACGACGGCGGCGTCCGCCAGCTATGGCGGTCCGGCCTCCCGGCGTCCACCGCCGCGACGTGTCGTCCAATCGTCGCGATTCCCGCTTGTCGGCCTGCGCGGGCGGGGCTTACTCTGCCTCTTGTGAGCACCGTCGAGATCGAGATCCGACCTGCGCAGGGGGCCGACGCCGCGGCCATCGCGGCCGTTCACGACGCCGCCTGGCGCAACGCCTATCGCGGCCTGATCCCCGGACGCGAGCTGGAACGGATGGTGGAGCGGCGCGGGCCGTCCTGGTGGTCCGGCGCGCTGAAACGCGGCAGCCGCGTGAGCCTGCTGATGTTCGGCGGCGAGGTGGTGGGCTACGCCAGTTCGGGGCGCAACCGCGCCTCCACGCTCGGCGTCGCGGGCGAGGTCTACGAGCTTTATCTCAAGCCGGAATATCAGGGCCTCGGCCTCGGCCGGCGGCTGTTCTCGGCCGCGCGGGGCGATCTGGCGAGCCGCGGGCTCGCCGGGGCGGCGGCGTGGTCGCTCGCCGGCAACGACGCCGCCTGCGCCTTCTACGCCCGGCTCGGCGGCCGGCTGACCGCCCGCGGCGTGGAGCATTTCGGCGACGTCACGCTGGAGAAGTTCGCCTACGTCTGGCGCTGAGGCGCGACGGTCTTCCCGCCGCGGCTTCGTCTTTTGTGCGATGCGGCGCCCTTGCCACCGGCCGCGCCCCTCCGCTACAGACAAGCTGCCCGCCGCAGACGTACATCCTCAAGGATATTCGAGCCCCATGCTCATCGACGCGATCTCCATCGGCAAGAACCCGCCGGACGAAGTCAACGTGATCATCGAGGTGCCGATCGGCGGCGAGCCGATCAAGTACGAGCTGGACAAGGCGTCCGGCACGCTGGTGGTCGACCGCTTCCTCTACACCGCCATGCGCTATCCGGGGAATTACGGGTTCATCCCGCACACCCTGTCCGACGACGGCGACCCGATCGACGTGCTGGTGGCCAACACCCGCGCCATCGTGCCCGGCGCGGTCATCGCCTGCCGCCCGGTCGGCGTCTTCCGCATGGAGGACGAGAAGGGCCAGGACGAGAAGATCATCGCCGTGCCGACGCCCAAGCTGACGCGCCGCTACGAGAACGTGTCCAACTACACCGACCTGCCGGACATCACGCTCAAGCAGATCTCCCACTTCTTCGAGCACTACAAGGATCTCGAAGGCGACAAGTGGGTCAAGGCGCTGGGCTGGGGCGACGCCGCCGAAGCCAAGACCATGATCCTCGAAGCGATCGAGCGCGCCAAGACCGCCAAGGGCTGACGCGTCGGCGGCGGCTGAGACGCTTGAGGAAGCCGCAGGAGAGAGATGAGCGTCGCGAAGCGGATCGTCGGCGCTCTGCTCGTCTTGATCGCCGCGCCAACGGCGATGTTGGCCGTGGGCGTGGGGTTCGGCGCCATCGGCGGCATGATGGCTCAGTGCCCGGATGGCGCCGATTGCTCGGACGCCAGAGGCGCGACTGGCGTGGCCGTCGTGCTGTTTCTGGCGTCCGTCGCCGCCATCTGGGGCGGGATCCGGCTGCAATCGTAATCGCCCCGAGTTTGCGGGCTGCACAATCGCCGTCAGCGCTTACGAACGAAGCGCCCCGGCCGCCGCGCTCCACCTGAAACACCAGCGTTTCTGGGTCCCGGCTCAAGGCCGGGACAAGGGGGAGCGAGGCCCACCGCGCCTGCGCTTCGCCATGGGGCGCGAGCCATACGCTTATTAGTGCGAGCGAGGCGAACTTCTTGTCCCGGCCTTGAGCCGGGACCCAGACACGTCAGCGCTTACGAACGAAGCGCCCCGGCGGCCGCGCTTTACCTTGAAACACCAGCGTTCCCGGGTCCCGGCTCAAGCCCGGGACAAGGGGGGCTCCCTTCAGCCCGTCCACACCTCGCCGGGCCTGAGCGCCCGAAAATCCTCGGCCGCGATCCCCGCCGCCGTCCGCGCCTCGGCCAGCGCCTGCTCCGGCGCGTCGATCGCTTCCGCCGTGAGCTGGAACGTGCCCCAGTGCATGCCGACGGCCTGCTTCGCGCCGACCGCGCGCAGGATCGCGATGGCGTCGTCCGGGTTGGCGTGCTGGTCGCGCATGAACCAGCGCGGCTCGTAGGCGCCGACCGGCAGCGCCGCCAGACGGAACGGGCCGTGGGCGCGCCCGATCTCGGAAAAAATGGTTCCGGGGCCGAGCGCCGTGTCGCCGGCCACGTAGATGCGGTTGTCCGGCCCGGCGTCGATGACGAAGCCGCACCACAGCGCCTTGCGCCGGTCGTTCACGCCCCGCGCCGACCAGTGATAGGCCGGCGTCAGATGCACAGTCACCCTGTCGGAGAGCGGCGCGCGGGCGCCCCAGTCGTAGGATTCCGCGGCGATCTTCGGATCATGCGCCTTCATGATCGTCCCGTTGCCGAGCGGCGTGATCACCCGCGGCGCGTCGCGGGCGGCGAGCCGCGACAGGGTCTCCACATCCAGATGGTCGTAATGGTTGTGGGTGACGAGCACCGCGTCGATCTTCGGCAGGTCGTCGAAGGCGACGCCCGGCGGGTTCGCCCGCTTCGGCCCGGCGAAGCTCACCGGCGAGCAGCGCTCCGACCACACCGGATCGACCAGAATGTTGAGCCCCTGCGTCTGGATCAGCAGGCTGGCGTGGCCGATCATGGTGACGCGCAAGGCGTCGCCCTCCCCCCGCGCCGGGGGCCGCGCGCCGGCGTAGGGGCTCGGCCAGCTGTCCGGCCACTCGGCCTTGTCGGAGAACCAGACGCCGCGCCACAGCTCGCCGAAGGACTTCGACCAGGGATGATCCGGATTGAAGAAGCGCACGCCGTCGAAATGGTCGGTGCGCGGGCCGGCGTAATAGGGGTTCTTCGCCCGCGCCTGCTGCAGCCAGGCCGCGCCGCCGCCGGCGGCGCCGAGCCCGAGCACCGCGAAGATCTTGAAGAAGCCGCGCCGGGTCATGCGGGCGTCCGCCCTTTCGCCAGCCCCCGGCGGACGGCGATGTCCAGCGCCTGAAGGAAGCGCGAGCGGTCCTGCGGGCCGAAGGGGCGCGGGCCGCCGCCGGCGACGCCGATTTCCCTGAGGTGGCTCATCAGCTCCCGCGTGGCGAGCGCCGAGCCGATGGAGCTGTCGGTGAAGGGCCGCCCGGTGGGGCCGAGCACCGCCGCGCCTTTCGGCAGGCAGCGGGAGGCGAGCGGGATGTCGGCGGTGACCACCACGTCGCCGTCGCCGCAGCGCTCGGCGATCCAGTCGTCCGCCGCGTCCGGGCCCTCGGGCGCCAGCTCGAACCGCACGAAGGTCTCGCGCGGCGTCACCATGAAGCGGTTCGCCACCACCACCACGTCGACCCCATGGCGGGCGGCGACCTTGTACACCTCGTCCTTGACCGGACAGGCGTCGGCGTCGACGTAAACGATGGTCATGCGTCTCCTCTGGCGGCGGCCGGGGAAAACGCGATACCACAGCTCCGCCCGCTCGCCACATGTGGTCCGCGCGGGCCGCCCCCTCAAGAGAGCACGGAGCGGCCTTGTCCGCGCATCCCCTCGCCGGCCGCGCCATTCTGCAGATCCTGCCCGCGCTCGACGCCGGCGGCGTGGAGCGCACCGCGATCGACGTGGCCGCGGCGCTCGTGCGCGTCGGCGCGCTGGCGCTGGTGCTGAGCGAAGGCGGGCGCGGCGTGGCGGAGCTTGAAGCCGCGGGCGCCGAGCATGTGCCCTTCCCCGCCGCCACCAAGAACCCGCTGCGCATGGCGGCCAATGTAGGCCGGCTCGACGCGCTGATCGAGGCGGAGGACGTGGCGCTGGTCCACGCCCGCTCCCGCGCGCCCGCCTGGAGCGCGCTCGCCGCGGCGCGGCGCACGGGCCGGCCCTTCGTCACCACCGCCGCCGGCATCCACCGCTCCGGCCCAGCGCCGAAGCGGCTCTACAACTCGGTCATGGCGCGGGGCGATCTGGTGATCGCGAACTCCGCCTTCACCGCCGCGCATCTCGCCCGCGAGCACGGCGACCTCGGCCCCCGCGTCACCGTCATCCCGCGCGGGATTGACCTCGCCCGCTTCGATCCCGCCGCCATCGCGCCGGAGCGCGTCGCGGCGCTCCGGGCGGCGTGGGACGCGTCCCCCGACGCCCGAATCGTGCTGCTCGCCGCCCGGCTGACGCGCTGGAAGGGCCAGTCGCTGCTGCTGAAGGCGATCGCCCGGCTGAACCGGCCGGACGTGCTGGTGGTGATGGCGGGCGACCCGCAGGGCCGCGACCGCTACCGCGAGGAGCTGCTGACGGAGGCCGCCGCGCTCGGCCTCGGCGGCCGCGTTCGCCTCCCCGGCCACGTGGCCGACGTGCCGGCGGCGCTGGC
>NZ_JBHTMX010000217.1:0-4618 GCF_042679725.1 Methylopila musalis | reverse complement strand
GCGGCGGCGCGGCCTGCGCCGCGCTCACGGCTGCGGCGTGGTGTCGATCGCCGCCTGACGGCGCGCCTCGCGGGCCGCGCGCTCGGACGGGTCGCGGCCGATCTTCTGGCTGAGGTCGGCGAGGTCGAGGAAGTGGTCGGCGCGGCGGCGCAGGTCGTCGGCGATCATCGCCGGCTGGGTGGTGACGGTGGAGATCACCGTCACGCGCACGCCCCGGCGCTGCATGGCCGCGACCAGCGGGGTGAAGTCGCCGTCGCCGGAGAACAGCACCATGTGGTCGATGTGCTCGGCCATCTCCAGCGCGTCGATGGCGAGTTCGATGTCGAGGTTGCCCTTGACCTTGCGGCGGCCCTGGCTGTCCGTGAACTCCTTGATCGGCTTGGTGACGACCGTGTAGCCGTTGTAGTCGAGCCAGTCGATCAGCGGCCGGATGGTGGAGACCTCTACGTCTTCGGCGAGCGCGGTGTAGTAATAGGCGCGGATGAGATAGCCGCGGCCCTGGAACTCGCGCAGCAGACGGCGGAAGTCGATGTCGAAGCCCACGCCGCGGGCGGTGGCGTAGAGGTTGGCGCCGTCGATGAACAGGCCGAGGCGTTCGTCCGAATAGAACATGGTGCGCGCGCTTTCCGAAAAGGCGTTGGGCGGAAAAAGAGGGGGGCTCGGGTCGCGCCGCCGGACCGGAGAAAACCTCCGCCGGATGTCGCGCCTGTCACGGTCCTTGCCACAGGAGCGGCCTCGCGGTAAAGACCGCGTTCAATCCTGAACTTGATCTTAGGAACAGAGGAGCGGACGCCCCATGGCCCGCGTCACCGTCGAGGATTGCATCGATAAGGTCGAGAACCGGTTCGAGCTCGTGCTGCTCGCCGGCCATCGCGCCCGCCTGATCGCGTCCGGCTCTCCGATCACCATCGACCGCGACAACGACAAGAACCCGGTGGTCGCGCTGCGCGAGATCGCCGACGAGACCGTGCAGCCCGAGGATCTGAAGGAAGACCTGATCCACTCGCTGCAGAAGTATGTGGAAGTGGACGAGCCGGAGGCCGAGACCGTGCCGGCGCTGGCGGGCTCCGGCTCCTCCGACGACGACGGCAATGTCAGCTTCGACCGCATGACGGAAGAGGACCTGCTGCGCGGCCTCGAAGGCCTCGTGCCGCCGGCCGAGACCGACGACGAGGAGTGACGCCTTAGGCGTCGCCGATCCGTTCCGGACATTCCATGAGCGCCGCGGCGGCCAAGGCCCTGCGGCGCTTTTGCTTTGTGGCTTTCGCGAACTTGTGCCCCGGTGCGAAGGCGACGATATCTGGAACGGTTCTCCGGCGGTCTTCGCCCTGTCCCTGTTCTCCAGCGTTCGGCGTGCCTTGACATGATGCGGCAGTACGAGCTCGTCGAGCGCGTCAAAGCCTACAATCCCAGCGCCGACGAGGCGTTGCTGAACCGCGGCTACGTCTACGCCATGAAGGCGCACGGCGCGCAGAAGCGCGCGTCCGGCGATCCCTATTTCTCGCATCCGCTGGAAGTGGCGGCGATTCTCACCGAGCTGCGGCTCGACGACGCCACCATCGTCGCCGCCCTGCTGCACGACACGATCGAGGACACCGACGCCACCCGCGACGAGCTGGACGCGCTGTTCGGCCGCCAGATCGGCGCGCTGGTGGATGGGCTGACCAAGCTCAAGAAGCTCGATCTCGTCACCAAGGAGGCGGCGCAGGCGGAGAACCTGCGCAAGCTGCTGCTCGCCATCGCCGACGACGTGCGCGTGCTGCTGGTGAAGCTCGCGGACCGCCTGCACAACATGCGCACGCTGCATTTCGTGCCGCCGGCCAAGCGCGCCCGCATCGCCCAGGAGACGGTGGAGCTCTACGCCCCGCTCGCCGGCCGCATGGGCATGCAGGGCGTGCGCGACGAGCTGGACGACATCTGCTTCCGCACGCTCTATCCGGACGCCTACGACACCATCGTCGACCGGCTGAACGCGCTGCGCGAGCGCAGCGTCGACTCCATCGCCGACATCCAGCGCGCCTTCGAGGAGCGCTTCGCCGCCGCCGGCATGGACGTGCAGATCACCGGCCGGGCCAAGAAGCCCTATTCGATCTGGCGCAAGATGGAGCGCAAGTCGGTGGCCTTCGAGCAGCTGTCCGACATCTTCGGCTTCCGGGTGATCGCCGCCGACGTGCCGAGCTGCTACCGGGCGCTGGGCGTGCTCCATTCCGGCTGGCCGACGGTGCCGGGCCGGTTCAAGGACTACATCTCCACTCCGAAGGAGAACGACTACCGCTCGCTCCACACCACCATCGTGGGACCGGGCCACCAGCGGGTAGAGCTGCAGATCCGCACTGAGGCCATGCAGCGCTTCGCCGAATACGGCATCGCGGCCCATGCGCTCTACAAGGACGGGCTCGGCGGCAACAACGACGCGCTGGCGCGCGAAAGCCGCGCCTATGGCTGGCTGCGCCGCACCGTGGAGCTGCTGGCGGAGGGCGACAATCCGGAAGAGTTCCTCGAGCACACCAAGCTCGAGCTGTTCAACGACCAGGTGTTCTGCTTCACGCCCAAGGGCCGCCTGATCGCGCTGCCCCGCGGCGCGACGCCGATCGACTTCGCATACGCCGTGCACACCAACGTGGGCAACGGCTGCGTGGGCGCGAAGATCAACGGCAAGACCGAATCGCTGATCGTCGAACTCAAGAACGGCGACGAGGTGGAGATCATCCGCTCCGACGCCCAGACGCCGCCCGCCGCCTGGGAGGCGGTGGTGGTGACGGGCAAGGCCCGCGCGGCCATTCGACGCGCCACGCGGGCCGCGGTGCGCGCGCAATACGCCGGGCTCGGCCGCCAGATCGTTCAGCGCGCCTTCGAGCGCAACGGCAAGGCGTTCTCGGACGAGAAGCTGAAGATGTCGCTGCACCGGCTGGCGCGCGTCAGCATCGACGACGTGCTGGCGGCGGTCGGGCGCGGCGAGATGCACTCGCTCGACGTGGTGCGCGCGGTCTATCCCGAGGTGCAGGACGAGCGTCCCCGGACCTCGCTCGGGCTGCCGGCGCCGGCCAACGGCTGGTTCGGGCTGGAGCAGGCGGGAGCGCTGCGCTTCAAGGCGCCGGGCGGGGAGCCCGCGGACGGGCCGCAGCCCTCGATCCCGATCCGGGGCCTGCGCGGCGACCTGCCGGTGCGTTTCGCGCCGGACGGCGGCGCGGTGCCGGGCGATCGCATCGTCGGCATTCTCGATCCGGGGCAGGGCATCACGATCTACCCGATCCAGTCGCCGGCGCTCAAGGAGTACGACGATCAGCCCGAGCGCTGGCTCGACGTGCGCTGGGACGTGGACCTCGCGCGGCGCGAGCGCTTTCCCGTGCGCATCATGGTGACGTCGATCAACGAGCCGGGCTCACTCGCCCGCATCACCCAGATCATCGGCGCTTACGAGGCGAACATCGACGACGTGCGGATGATTTCGCGCTCGCCGGACTTCCACGACATCGTGTTCGATCTCGGCGTCTACGACGTGAAGCATCTGGGCGCCATCATCGCCGACTTGCGCCAGGCGCCGGTGGTGAGCAACGTCCAGCGCGTCAACGGCTGAAGAAGAAACGGATATGGCAGGACCGATCAGGCTCGGGGTCAACATCGACCACGTCGCGACCGTGCGGAACGCCCGCGGCGGCGCGCATCCCGATCCCGTGCGCTTCGCGAAACTGGCGGCGGACGCGGGCGCGGACGGAATCACCGCGCATCTGCGCGAGGACCGTCGCCACATCCGCGACGCCGACATCGACCGCCTGCGCGCGGAGGTGGACCGCCCGCTCAACCTGGAAATGGCCGCGACCCCGGAGATGCTGGCGATCGCGCTGCGCGTGCGGCCGCACGCCGCCTGTCTGGTGCCGGAAAAGCGCGAGGAGCGCACGACCGAAGGCGGGCTCGACGTCATCGGGCAGAAGGCCGCGATCGCCCCGGTGGTGAAGGAGCTGGCGGCCGAGGGTATACGCGTCTCGCTGTTTGTGGAGGCGGACGAGGCGGCGCTGGAGCAGTCGGCGCTGCTGGGCGCCGCGGTTGTGGAGTTGCACACCGGCACGTGGTGCGAGGCGCTCGCCGCCGGCGCGCACGAGGCGGCGGCGCGGGAGTTCGCGCGGCTTGCGGCCGGTGCGCGGCTTGCGGCCAGCCTCGGCCTCGAAGTCCATGCGGGCCACGGGCTCGATTACGAGTCCGCCCGCACGCTCGCCGCGCTGCCGGAGATCGCGGAGTTCAACATCGGCCACTTCCTGATCGGCGAGGCCATCGCCGTCGGGCTGCCGGAGACCATCCGCCGCATGACGGCGGCCATGGCCGACGGGCGGAAGGCGCGCGCGGCGTGATCCTCGGCGTCGGCACGGACCTCTGCGACATCCGCCGCATCGAGCGGTCCATCGCCCGGTTCGGCGACCGTTTCCTCGATCGCGTGTTCACGGAGGCCGAGCGGGCAAAGGCGGGGGCGCAGACGGCGCCGGCCGCCGCGTACGCCAAGCGCTTCGCCGCCAAGGAGGCCTGCGCCAAGGCGCTGGGCTGCGGCTTCGGCCAGCACGCCGCCTGGCGCGAGATCGGCGTCGAGAACGACGAGGCCGGCCGCCCGGCGCTGCGCCTGACCGGC
>NZ_JBHTMX010000216.1:0-4683 GCF_042679725.1 Methylopila musalis | reverse complement strand
GGCGGCGGGCGCCGGCGCCGCAACGGGCGCGGGCGCAGCCACGGGCGCGGGTTCGGCCGGGCGCTTGCCGATCAGCTCGATCGCGCGGGTGTAGGTCTTGGCGGCCTCCACGAACTGCTCGCGCCCGCGCTCGATGTTGCCGAGCGCGACGATCGCCTCCTGGTCGTCGGGCGAGGCCTCGATCAGCCGGGCGAGGTCCGCCTTGGCCTCGTCGGTGCGGTCGAGCCGGTCGAGATCGATCGCGCGCTGGATGTCCGCGTTGCGCTTCAGCGGCGAGGAGGCCGGCACCCGCTCGTAGACCTTCACCGCCTGCGCGTACTGGTTCAGCTGGTCGTACAGATCGGCGAGCGTCACCAGCGCCATGGGATGGTCGGGCGTCACGAACAGCGCGAGCTGGAGATAGACCATCGAGAGGTCTTCGCCGCCCTGCCGCCCGAGCGCGCCGCCGATGCCGTAAAGAGTTTCGGCCACGCCCTCGGCCACGCTCGCGATCGGACGGTCCGGCTCGGCTCCGCGCTCGACCGCCTCGCGCGCCGCCCGCGCCAGCGGATGGCGCGGCGCCGCCTTCTCCACGTCCGCCAGGGCCTTCAGCGCGTTGTCGCGGTCGCCGATGCGCGCGTAGAAGCTGGCGGCGGCCTGCGACACCCGGAGCGCCGCGCCGTCGCTTGCGATCGCCGCCTGATAGCGCCGGGAGGCCTCGGCTTGACGGCCGGCGAGATCGGCGATCAGCGCGCCGTGATAGTCGCGGAACGTGCCGAAGAAGTCCGCGCCCTGCAGGCGGTCCACGGTTTCGAGCGCCCGCGCCGGCTGGCCCGCGCCGAGCCAGGACCAGGCGGTGAGCAGCGAGATCGTGAGATCGGCGAGCGGACCCCGGGCGCTGCGCGCCAGATGGCCGCGGGCGCGGGCGTAGGAGCCCGCCTTCAGCGCGCGGGTGGCGAGCGCGAGCTGGGCCATGCGGTTGGTGCTGTCGGCCGCGACCACCCGTTCGGCGAGCCGCATGGATTCGCGCTGGTCGCCCTCGGCGACCGAGAGCAGGAACGCCCGCTCGAGCAGCTCCGGATTGCGCGGGTCGGCCCGCAGCGCGGCACGGAAGAAGGTGGCGGCGGCTTCGGCGTCGCGCTGCGCGCCGGCCACCCGGCCCGCGAGATAGTTGCCGGCGAGCGACGTGCGCGCCGCCACCACGTCGAGCTCCATGTCCGGCCGCGCCGACGCCTGCGGCGCCCAGAGCGAGGCCGCCGCGACCAGCAGGGCGGCGCAGCGACGATCCAGTGCCTTCACGAGCCTTAACCTCCAAGAATCGGCGCGCGGACGGCCCTTGAGCCGCCAAAGCGCGGTGCGCACCATGAACCGGACCACCGCCCCTCACAAGCCCGGGGCCGCGCGCGGCGGGCCGGCCCGCGGCGCAAGCCGCTCGGATTCCAGCAGCTTCGAACCGCTCGAAACGGACCGCGCCGCCCCTGTCGCAGGCCGGCGCGGCTTGGAACTCGGCGCGCGACGGTTTAACTCCCGCGCATGAGCTACGCCGTCGCAGCCCTCTACAAGTTCGCGCCCCTGCCCGACGCCGCCGCGCTGCGGCCGGCGCTGGAGGCGCTGTGCGCCCGGCTCGACGTGTGCGGCACGCTGCTGGTGGCGCCGGAGGGCGTCAACGGCACGCTGGCCGGCGCCCCCGACGCCATCGACGACCTGCTGCGGGAGCTTGGCGGCGAGGCGCTGCTGGGCGCGCGGTTCGAGGGCGCGGAGGTCAAGCGCTCCACCGCAGCCGAACGCCCCTTCGGTCGCCTCAAGGTCAAGCTCAAGCGCGAGATCGTGACGCTCGGCGATCCGCTGGCCGATCCCGCCCGGCGCACCGGCGCGCGGGTCGCGGCCGAAGACTGGAACGCGCTGATCGGACGCGGCGACGTGGTGCTGGTCGACGTGCGCAACCGGTTCGAGGTCGCCATGGGAAGCTTTCCCGGCGCGATCGATCCGGAGACCGCGCGCTTCAGCGAGTTTCCCCGTTTCGCCGCCGAGCGGCTGTCGGACGCGAAAGACCGTACCGTCGCGATGTTCTGCACCGGCGGCATCCGCTGCGAGAAAGCGAGCGCGCATCTTCTGGCGCAGGGGTTCACGGACGTGCGCCAGCTCGACGGCGGCGTGCTGCGCTATCTGGAGACGGTCGCGCCCGCCGACAGCCTGTGGCGCGGCGACTGTTTCGTGTTCGACAGGCGCCTCGCCCTCGGCGAAGGGCTGGAGGAGCGCCCGAGGGAGGATGTGGATGTCTGACGCCGCCGCGCTCGCCGAACGGATCGACGTGCTGGAGACCCGCCTCGCCTATCAGGACGAGGCGATCGAGACCCTGAACGAGACCATCACCGCGCAATGGACGGTGATCGACCGCCTCAAGCGCGAGGTCGCCATGCTGTCGGAGCGGCTCGAGGAGGCCGCGTCGGGCGCGCAGCCGGTGGACCGGCCGCCGCCGCACTACTGAGGCGTGTCGGGCGCCGGCGCGCGCCGGCCGAAGTCCGGCTCGGCGGTGTCCTGCCCCTGCTCCACGATCGAGCGCCGTATGGCGCGGGTGCGGGTGAACAGGTTGAACAGCGCGTCGCCCTCGCCCCAGCGGATCGCCCGCTGCAGCGCCTGCAGGTCCTCGGTGAAGCGGCCCAGCACCTCCAGCACCGCCTCCTTGTTGTTGAGGAAGATGTCCCGCCACATGGTCGGGTCGGAGGCGGCGATGCGGGTGAAGTCGCGGAAGCCGGAGGCGGAGTACTTGATGACCTCCTGCTGGGTCACCTCCTCCAGATCGGCGGCGGTGCCGACGATGTTGTAGGCGATCAGGTGCGGCACGTGGCTGACGATCGCGAACACCAGATCGTGGTGCTCCACGCTCATGGCGTCCACGTTCGCGCCGAGCGCGCGCCAGAAGGCGCCGAGCCGCTCCACCTCCGCGTCGTCGGCGCGGGACAACGGGGTCAGAATGGTCCAGCGGCCCTGGAACAGGTCGGCGAAGCCGGCGTCCGGGCCGGAATCCTCGGTGCCGGCGATGGGATGGGCGGGGATGAAGGCCGCGTGCGGCGGCACGTGCGGCGCCATGTCCCGCACCACCGCGCCCTTGACCGAGCCCACATCCGTCAGCACGGCCCCGACCTTCAGCGCCGGGCCGATCTCCGCCGCCACTGAACCGCAGACGCCGACGGGGGTGCAGACGACGACGAGATCAGCGCTCTCCGCAGCCTCCGCCGCGGTCTCCGCCACCACGTCGGCGAGGCCGAGTTCGGCCACGCGGGCGCGCACGGCCTCGCTCCGGTCATGGGCGACGAGCGTTCCCGCCACGCCGGCGCGGCGGGCGGCGCGGGCGACGGACGAGCCGATCAGCCCGAGGCCGATGATGGCGACGCGGCCGTAGAGCGGAGCGTCAGCCACCGGCCCGCTCCATGAAGTCCCGCAGCGCCGCGAGCGCGGCCGTGTTGGCCTCGTCGGAGCCGACCGTCATGCGCAGCGCGTCGGGGAGGCCGTAGGCGCCGACCGCGCGCAGGATGATCCCGCGGGCGGTGAGGAAGGCGTCCGCCTCCGCCGCCGTCCGTCCGGGCGTCGCGGGGAAATGGATCAGCAGGAAGTTGGCGACGCTCGGCGTCACCTCGAGCCCGAGCGCGCGGAGCGCCGAGGCGATCTCCGGCAGCCAGCGGGCGTTGTGCGCCACCGCCGCGTCGATGTGGGCGCGGTCGGCCACCGCCGCGACGCCGGCCGCGATCGCCGGCCCCGACAGGTTGAACGGCCCGCGCACGCGGTTCAGCACGTCCACCACGGTCTCGGGGCCGTAGAGCCAGCCGATGCGCAGGCTGGCGAGGCCGAACGCCTTCGAGAAGGTGCGCGTCATCACCACGTTCTCGGCCCCGCTGACGAGCTCGATCCCGGCGGCGTAGTCGTTGGCGCGCACATATTCGGCGTAGGCCGCGTCCAGCACCAGCAGCACGTTTCCGGGCAGGCCCGCATGCAGCCGCTTCACCTCGTCGAACGGCAGATAGGTGCCGGTCGGGTTGTTGGGGTTGGCGAGATAGACGATGCGCGTCTTCGGCGTGACGCGCGCCAGCAGCGCGTCCACGTCGGTCGTGAGGTCGGTCTCGGGCGCGACCACGGGGACGCCGCCCGCCGCCAGGATCGCGATCCGGTAGACGAGGAAGCCGTGCTCGCAGAACAGGCCCTCGTCGCCGGGCTCCAGATAGGCGTAGGCCAGCAGCGACAGCAGCTCGTCGGAGCCCGCGCCGCAGACGATGCGGGCGGCGTCGAGCCCGTGGGCGCGGGCGATGGCCTCGCGCAGCGCGGAGGACGAGCCGTCCGGATAGATCTCGAGATGGGCGGCGGCGGCGCGATAGGCCTCGATCGCGCGCGGGCTCGGCCCGAGCGGCGTCTCGTTGGAGGACAGCTTGTGCAGCTTGACGCCGGCGGGCGCCTTGCTCTTGCCGGGCGTGTAGGCCTCGATCGCGAGCGCGCCGGCGCGGGGGGTCGGACGGAGGGCGGAGGACGCGGACGTCATGACGGATGCGTTCCGGACTTAAAGGCGCGGCCTTCGGCGGCTCGTGGCCGCGGCGGCGCCGGACATCAGAAGAGGCGGCGGAGGATCAGCCGGCCGGACGGGCGTAGCCGCCGACCGGCCGCGCGTAGGGCGACGGCGGCTCGGAGCCGGGCGCCGCCACCAGCCGGGCGATG
>NZ_JBHTMX010000215.1:0-4689 GCF_042679725.1 Methylopila musalis | reverse complement strand
TGGTGGAGATCACCAGACCCCCGGACACGTTCGGGACCCAGTAGGCGAAGCGGATGGGCGATGACGGCGAGGGGGAAGTCATGGGATTACGGCTCCTCGTGGAGAAAAGGCGGGCGCGCTCCGGCGTGCGGGACGGCGTTGAGGTCAGACGTCCTGATGGCGCCGCAGGCGCGACAGAAGCTGACGCTCCGAATTGACGCCGAACTTGCGGTACAGGCGGATCTTGTATTTCTTGACCGTGGTCTTGCTGATCTTCAGCTCGCCGGCGATCTCGCCGGACGACTTCGTCTGAAGGATGAGGTGCAGCACGTTCTGCTCGAGGCGCGTGAGCAACGGCCGCTCGGCGGCCGGCGGACACTCCGCCGGGATCGCAAGCGCGGGATCGTCGCGCCAGTTCAGGGTCAGGATCGAGCCGCCCGGAGCGACCGTGAACGCGTCGTCGAGCCCGTCGATCGTCAGCGCGTAGCGCTCGCCGCGGATCGCGCCCGTCTGGCCGGGGACGAGCCCCCGAAGGACGTCACGCAGATCGGGCGCGAGACCTTCCGCCTCCTCCCAGGCCGCGGACTTGTGCACCACCGCCCCGGAGCGATCGAGAATGAGGTTCGGCCGGATCAGATCGACGGCCGTGTCGTCCGCGTCGTCGCGGCCGGCGAGGAGCCCGGCCACATGGGCGTAACCGAGCCCCTCGATCATGGGCGCGATCGCGTTCAGCGTCTCGAGCTGCCGGTTGAGGAACCGCGTCCGGCTTTCCACGAACAGGCCGAGGGCGGCGCCTCCGGGCAGCGGCAGCAGGATGCCGCTCTCGTCGCTGATGTCCGCGCGGCGCTGGAACTCGCGCTGGTAGCGCCGGCACGCCGCGGAGTCGTCCATCGCCTGCCGCGACACCACGACGCCCGGAACGCGGCTGCTGCGCCAGTAACGCCCGAACGGATCGTCGAACTGGAACAGCCGGTTGTAGTCCTCGACGATCTCCTGATCGATCAGGCGGGTTTCGAAGACATGCGTTTCATCGGCCGAGGCGTAGCGAACGATCCAGAGATAGTCATGGGACACCAGCCGCCCCACCAGATCAAGCAGACGGCTTTCGAACTGCCTGGTGCCCACGGCGCGGGCCGTCGCGCCCACGAGAGAGAAGGCGCCCCGTTCGTTTCCAGCGGATGACAACAGCGAGGCGTCCACGTCTCACATCCGTTCCGGCGCAACCCGCGCGCTGAGGCCGATCCTGACGGGCGCACGGAAACCATCCCCGCCGCCCACGTAAATCAAATTCTGTCTATAGATTTACTGCATTTGCAGGCATGGCTTTGCAACCCTCCGGTCTGGCTCCAAGTGGAGCCACCGAGGCGTCCCCGTCCGGGCCGAACCCGGCATGTCGGCGAGTGATCGACGGTCGCAAAAGAGAAGGCGACGGGCGGCCTGTCGCGTCAGGGCGTCGGCCACGTCGGAAGCGCCGCGCCGCACGGGAGCGGTCGCCCGACGGCGGGTTCGCCGATCTGGCGGAAGCGCCGCCTGTCGCGCGACGGGAACCGCGCGCGTTACGGCGCGCGGAAGTGCTTTGAGAGCTTCAGGCCCTGGCCCTGATAGTTGGAGGTCGCGAGTTCGCCGTAGAGGGTCCTGGGGCGCTCGGACATGCGCTCGTAGACAAGGCGGCCGACCGTCTGGCCGTGTTCGAGGATGAAGGGCACCTCGTGGCTGCGCACCTCCAGCACCGCGCGGGCGCCGACGCCGCGGCCTTGCGCGTGGCCGAACCCGGGGTCGAAGAAGCCGGCGTAATGCACCCGGAACTCGCCCACCAGCGGATCGAACGGCGTCATCTCGGCGGCGTGGTCCGGCGGGGCGGAGACCGCCTCGCGGGAGGCGAGGATGTAAAACTGGCCGGGATCCAGCACGAGGCCCGACCGCCCGGCCCGCACCGGCTCCCAGAAGTCGGCCACCTCGTGGGCGCCCGGGCGGTCCATGTCCACCACGCCGGTGTGGCGCTTGGCGCGCCAGCCCACCACGCCGTCCGCGCCGCCGTCGAGGTCCACCGTCACGGCGACGCCCCCCTTGATGTCGGCGGTCTCGGTGTCGATCAGCCGCTCGCGCGCCTGCAGCGCCTGAAGCTCCGCGTCGTTCAGCCGGGGCTCGCCCCGCCGGAGGCGAAGCTGCGACAGCCGCGAGCCGGCGCGCACCAGCACGGGGAAGGTGCGCGGGCTGATCTCGGCGAACAGCGCGCCGCGATAGCCGGCCGGAACCACGTCGAAGGCGCGGGCGCCGTCGGCGATCACGCGGGTGAACACGTCGAGCCGGCCGGTGGAGCTTTTGGGGTTGGTGGCGCCCGCGACGTCCGCCGGCAGGTCGAGGCTCTCCATCAGCGGCGCGATGTAGACGCAGCCCGTCTCCAGCACCGCGCCGGCGGTCAGGTCGATGGTGTGGAGCGTGAGTTCCGCGAGCCGCTCCGCCACGGTGCGCCCGGCGCCCGGCAGGAAGCTCGCCCGCACCCGGTGCACCACCGCGCCGAGCCGGAGGTCGAGGCTCGCCGGCTGGGCCTGGTCGGCCGCGGCCGGACGCTCCAGCCGGATCGCGCCGGTCGCGATCAGCCGCTCGATCTCCTGGCTCGGAAGGATGCCGCCCTGGCTCATCTCGTTCGGCTCCTCTGAAGCCCCGCCGCCGCGGGCGGCTGCTCTTTGCGCCCGTTCCGTTCGTTTACGCGAACGCGGCGTTGACGCAAGGCGGCATGGGGTCTAGGGATCGTTTCCGTGGTTCCTTGGGCCGGCCGGCTTGCAGCCACGTTAAAACAACCCGCTAAAAGGCCGGATTGCGCGCTTGAGCCCTGACCCCGTCAGCGGATCGCCCGTGCGACCCGGCCCGTTTCGAGGTCGCATCGTCCGATGAGCCGTCGCCCCCTTCCCGCCGACCGGGCGCTGTCGCCCGCCACCCTGCTGATCCACGAGGCCGAGGCCCGCTCCGGCTTCGGCGAGATGTCCGAGGCCATGTTCCTCACCTCGGGCTTCGCCTACGACACCATGGAGGCGGCCGAAGCCCGCTTCGACGGGCGCGACCCGGGCTTCATCTACTCCCGCTTCTCCAACCCGACCGTCGCCACCTTCGAGAAGCGCATGATCGCGCTCGAAGGCGCCGAGGCCGGGCGCGCCACCGCGAGCGGCATGGCGGCGGTGACGGCCGCCATGCTGTGTCAGCTCAACGCCGGCGACCACGTGGTGGCGGCCAAGGCGCTGTTCGGCTCCTGCCGCTACGTGGTGGAAGATCTGTGTCCCCGCTTCGGCATCGCCTCCACGCTGGTGGACGGCGCCGATCTCGCCCAGTGGCGCGCGGCCATCCGGCCGGAGACCAAGGTGCTGTTCCTGGAGAGCCCGACCAACCCGACGCTCGAGGTCTACGACATCGCGGCGATCGCGGCGATCGCCCACGACGCCGGGGCGCGGCTGGTGGTGGACAACGTGTTCGCCACCCCGATCCTGCAGAAGCCGCTCGCGCTCGGCGCCGACGTGGTGATCTATTCCGCCACCAAGCACATCGACGGCCAGGGCCGGGTGCTGGGCGGCATGATCCTCGGCTCCGAAAAATTCGTCATGGACCATCTGCACACCTTCCTGCGGCAGACCGGCCCCTCGCTGTCGCCGTTCAACGCCTGGACCCTCGCCAAAGGGCTCGAGACGCTGCCGCTGCGGGTGGAGCGGGCGCAGGCGACCGCGGGACGGATCGCGGACGTTCTCGCCGAGCACCCGAAGATCGCGAAGCTGACCTATTGCGGCCGGGCGGACCACCCGCAGGCGGAGCTGATCGCCAGGCAGATGACGGGCGGCGGCACGCTGATCGCGTTCCGTGTCGAGGGCGACAAGGCCGCCGCCTTCCGCTTCGGCAACGCGCTGGAGATCGTGAAAATCTCCAACAATCTCGGCGACGCCAAGTCGATCCTGACCCATCCGTCCACCACCACCCACCAGCGCCTGTCGCCGGAGTCCCGCGCCGAAATGGGCATCGTCGACGCCACGCTGCGGCTGTCGGTCGGGCTCGAGGACGCGGACGACCTGATCGAGGACATCGTCCGCGCGCTGGAGACGGTCTGAGGGGCGGAAACGCCCATCACGCCCGAGCCGGTCTCGGGCGTGAGCCCACTCCCTTGTCCCGGCCTTGAGCCGGGACCCAGACACTCTGAGCTTTCAGAAAGAAGCGCGACGGCCAAAGCGCCCATATCCCAGACGCCGACGTCTCTGGGTCCCGGCTCGGAGGCCGGGACAAGGAAGATGCGCCGCCGCCCTCCCCCATCCTTCGCCACCGCAAACGAAACGGGCCGGCGTCGCCGCCGGCCCGTTGAAACCTGTGATCCGTCGCCGGCGAGCCGGCCGCCGGGCGTCAGTGCGTCGGGATGCTCGGACGGCGATCGCGGCGGCGGTCGTTGGCGGGCTGGTAGGCGATGGCCGAGTGGCAGGCGCAATAGGCGCTGCCCGGCGTGGTGCGCGAGCCGCAGAAGCGGAAGTCCGGCTGGCTGGGGTCGCCCAGCGGCCAGCGGCACATGTTCTCGCGCAGGTCCATGATGGTGACGTTCTCAGGAGCCGCCGCCGGGCGGGTCTCCACCAGACGCACGGGGGGCGCCACGATCGCGGCGGCGCGGGGCTCCATCGCGGGGGCGGCGGAAGCGACCGCGAGCGCCGCGTTGCCGCGCACCGCGTAGGCCGGCTGCTGGGG
>NZ_JBHTMX010000214.1:0-4726 GCF_042679725.1 Methylopila musalis | reverse complement strand
CCGGCTCGATCCCGGCGCGTTCGGCGCCGGAACGCTCGCCCGCGCGCTGTTCGATGGCCTGCCCGAGGACGCGGCGCCGGACGTCGTGGTGACCGCGCTTGGCCGCTCGGAGTTCGCCGGCGCGCTGCTGCGCCGGGCCGGCGCCTTCGCGATCCACATCGGCGCGCCGATCCACCTGCCCGCGGAGGCGTTCGATCTGCTGGTCCTCACCGAGGACGAGGCCGTCCGGACGAACGTCGCGCAGGCGCGCACGCCGATCGCGCCGACCCCGATCCTGCGCGCCGACATGGGCCCGCTCGCGGACGACCCGGTCTGGTGCGCGCTGATCGGCGGCGACACCGAGGGCTACGCCTACGCGGCGGACGACTGGGACCGGCTCGCCCATGGGCTCGACCGGCTCGCGCGCGGCGCTCCTGCCCGCCTGCGGCTCACCACGTCGCGCCGCACGGGCGCTGAAGGCGAAGCGCGGCTGAAGGCCGTGCTCGCGCCCTCGCCGGCCCTCGTCGAGGCCGTGTGGCACGGCGAGGCGCCGCGCCCGGTCGTCGGCGCGTTTCTCAAACCCTCGAGGGCCGCGTTCTGCACCGAGGACAGCCGCTCCATGATCGCCGTCGCCATCGCCGCCGGCCGCCCGGTCTACGCCCTGCGCCCGGAGCGGACCGCGCCCGAGCCCCGCCACGCCGCCTATCTCGCCCGCCAGGAGGCGGCGCGCCGGCTCAGGCGCGTCGCTCTCGGCGAACTCGACGGGATCGATGTGGAGCGGGATGTTCAAGACTGGTTTCGCCCTCTGGAGGCCTGCTGGTCCGAAACGCTGATCGAGACCCTGTTCGCGCACCCGGCGTTCCAGGTCCGGCTGCCGGCCGCGGACTGAGACGTCCGCGCTTCCCGCGTCAGTACACGCGGGCCTTGGGCTCGATGTACTGGATGTCGTTGGTCAGCGTGTAGGTGTGCACCGGCCGGTAATCGATCGTGACCGTCCGCGCCTCCGTGTCCGCCCAGGACAGGGTGTGCTTCATCCACTGCTTGTCGTCCCGGTCGGGGAAGTCCTCGCGGGCGTGAGCGCCACGGCTTTCCTGACGGTTGACCGCGCTGTCCATGGTGACGACCGCCTGGGCGATCAGGTTGTCGAACTCCAGCGTCTCGATCAGGTCGGAGTTCCACACCAGCGACCGGTCGGTGACGCGCACGTCCTCGGCGCCGCTCCACACCTGATGGATCAGGCCCTTGCCCTCCTCCAGCACCTCGCCGGTGCGGAACACGGCGCAGTTCGACTGCATGACCTTCTGCATCGAGAGCCGAAGCTCCGCCGTGGGCGTGCCGCCGGAGGCGTTGCGGGCGCGGTCGAGCCGCGCCACCGCCAGATCGGACGCGCCCTTCGGCAGCTCGCGATGGGGCGCGTTGGGCTCCATGGTCTCGGCGCAGCGCACCGCCGCGGCGCGGCCGAACACCACCAGATCGATCAGCGAGTTGGAGCCGAGCCGGTTCGCGCCGTGGACCGAGACGCAGGCCGCCTCGCCCAGCGCCATCAGGCCGCGCACGACAGTGTCCGGATCGCCGTTCGCCTTGGTCAGCACCTCGCCGTGGAAGTTCGTGGGGATGCCGCCCATGTTGTAATGCACGGTCGGCAGCACCGGGATCGGCTCCCGCGTCACGTCCACGCCCGCGAACACCTTGGCGCTTTCCGAGATGCCCGGCAGGCGCTCGTGCAGGATCTTCGGGTCGAGATGGTCGAGGTGGAGGAAGATGTGGTCCTTGTTGCGGCCCACGCCCCGGCCCTCGCGGATCTCCACCGTCATGGAGCGGGAGACCACGTCGCGGGAGGCGAGGTCCTTCGCGGAGGGCGCGTAGCGCTCCATGAAGCGTTCGCCCTCGGAGTTGGTCAGGTAGCCGCCCTCGCCGCGGGCGCCCTCGGTGATCAGACAGCCCGCGCCATAGATGCCGGTCGGATGGAACTGCACGAACTCCATGTCCTGCAGCGGCAGGCCGGCGCGCAGCACCATGGCGTTGCCGTCGCCGGTGCAGGTGTGGGCGGAGGTGGCGGAGAAGTAGGCCCGGCCGTAGCCGCCGGTGGCGAGGATGGTCTTGTGGGCGCGGAAGCGGTGCAGCGTGCCGTCATCCATCTTCAGCGCGACCACGCCGACGCAGGCGCCGTCCTCGTCCATCATCAGGTCGATGGCGAAGTACTCGATGAAGAACTCGGCCTTGGCCTTCAGCGCCGCGCCGTAGAGCGTGTGCAGGATGGCGTGGCCGGTGCGGTCGGCGGCGGCGCAGGTGCGCTGGGCGGTGCCCTTGCCGTAATGGGTGGTCATGCCGCCGAAGGGGCGCTGGTAGATCTTGCCCTCCTCCGTGCGGGAGAACGGCACGCCCCAGTGCTCGAGCTCGTAGACCGCGGCCGGGGCGTTGCGCACCAGATACTCGATCGCGTCCTGGTCGCCGAGCCAGTCGGAGCCCTTGACGGTGTCGTACATGTGGAAGCGCCAGTCGTCCTCGCCCATGTTGCCGAGCGAGGCGGAGATGCCGCCCTGGGCCGCGACCGTGTGGCTGCGGGTGGGGAACACCTTGGTGACGCAGGCGGTCTTGAGCCCCGCCTCCGAGCAGCCCACCACGGCCCGCAGGCCGGCGCCGCCCGCGCCCACCACCACCACGTCGAAGGTGTGGTCGGTGAAGGGATAGGCGCGGCCGTTCACGCCCGGCGCGGCTCCGTTGGACTTGGCGCCCTCGGCCATGGCGTTCAGACTCCGAAACTGATCTTGAGAAGGGCGAACACCGCCGACAGGCCGATCACGATCGCGAAGAAGGTGTTCAGCATCAGCGCGGCGATCTTGAACGCCTCGTGATGGACGTAGTCCTCGATGATCACCTGCATGCCGAGGCGCATGTGGATCGTCGCCGCCAGCACGAACAGCAGCATCACGATGGTCACCACCGGATGGGCGAGCGTCGCGGTGACGGAGGCGTGGCTCTCGCCCGCAAGCGAGATCAGCAGGCCGACGAAGAAGATCGACAGCGCCAGATTGGCCACCGCCGTCAGGCGCTGGAGCCAGAAATGGCCGGTGCCGGAGCGGGCGGCCCCGAGGCCGCGCACCTGTCCGAGAGGGGTACGCATCGCCGTCTCCCTCAGCCGCCGGCGCCGAGCGTGGCGTAGGCCACGATCCACACCAGGATGGTGAGGACGATCGAGCCGACGAGCCCCGCCTTGATCAGCTTCTCCCGGCTGTCGTGATCGAAGCCGTAGCCGAGGTCCCAGATGAAGTGCCGGACGCCGCCGAGCGCATGGTGGATCAGCGCCCACGTGTAGCCGAACAGCACGAGCTGGCCGAGGATGGAGCCGTAGACCGCTTGTGCGGTTGCGAAGGCGGACGGGCCGGACGCCGCCGCGATCAGCCAGATCACGAGCAGGACGGTGCCGAAATAAAGCGCCGCCCCGGTGATGCGATGCACGATCGACATCATCATCGACAGCATCGGCCTATAGATCTGCAGATGCGGAGAGAGCGGCCGGGCCGGGCCAGCGTTCGGTGGCGCCATCGGTTTTCTGGACCTCTTCGAATGTCGCCATGCTGGGTTAGCGGACGCTGCGCTGCAGCGCAACGTCGCACCCCGCATCCGTGGCCTGACTTTCGTCATAACGCTCACGGCGGGGGTTTCGAGCCGGCCGGGCGCCCGCCTGCGGCAGGGCGTCGCGGGCGGTTCTGGCGCATATCCTGCTTGGTTTGGGAATGCAGCGCCCGTTTTAGTCACGAAGCAGTGAAGGGTACGCTAACGCACGCCACCATCGCGTGATCAAAAACTTACTTTGAGCTTGGTTCCGCGTCAAATCGTCGCTACGGATTTTCCCCGGCTGTCCCGCAGCGGGAATAAGGGCGCATTGTAATCGCAGGCTCATTGCGCCGCTCCGCGCTGCGCGACCAACTGAAAGCGCTCGTCCATCATGACGGTCACCCACCTCGCCTCGGTCGCCCGAAAGCGCGCTCCGCGCCTCGCCGGCGACGCCCGCCGCGCCCAAATCGTGACCGCGGCGTGCTCCTTCTTCGCCGACAATGGCTTCAGCGGGCCGACCCGCGATCTCGCCGCCTCCATCGGCGTGACGCAGGCGCTGCTCTACCGCTATTTCGAAAGCAAGACCGACCTGATCGAGGCCGTGTTCGTCGAGGCGTTCCGCAGCCACTGGAGCGAAGGCGCGCTGGAGGCGTTCGCCGCCTCCGCCGGCGAGCCCATGGTCGACCGGGTGTCGCAGGTCTACGCCGGCATGATCGGCCGCATGACCGCGACCACGACCCGGCTGCTGTTCCGCGCCGGGCTCGACTCCTACGCCGAGCCGGTGGAGCGCAACCTCGCCCGCAGCTGGCCGGTGTGGACCGCCCTGCTCGACCAGTGGCGCGCGGAGGAAGGCGTGCCCCCGCTGTCCGAGCGGCCGCTGCTTGAAGGCGAGCGCACGCTCATGCACGCCTTCCACAACGCCATGCTGACCATCCGGGTGCGCGCCTTCGTGTTCGGCTTCGCGCCGACCCTCGACGACGCCGAGGAGATCCGGCAGGTGGCCGAAACCCATGACGCCGGCGTCCGTTCGGTGCTGCGCATCCTGCATTCCGGCGCGGTGACCACCCCCCGCGCCCTGCCGGCGATCGACGGCTCGCTCGTCGCCGCCTGACGGCCGTTCGCCCGACGGACGGTCGGCGTCGGCGGGGCCGTCAGGCCTCGCGGCGCGCCGGCTGCGCTTCGACGCCCG
>NZ_JBHTMX010000213.1:0-4752 GCF_042679725.1 Methylopila musalis | reverse complement strand
GGCTGCTGGCCCGGCTCCACCGCCTGCACCTCTTCCGCCGGCGGCAGGGTCTGGGCGGGCGAGGGCTGCGGCTGCTGGGCCGCGGCCGGGGCGACCAGGGCTCCGGCCAGCGCGAGCGCCGCGACGAAGGAGCGCAGGCTGGTCACTTCGAGAACTCCACGTCCTTCACCCGCGACGACACGGCGACGAGGTCGAGGCAGTCGGCGCCGTCCGCGCCGCAGGCGGTGACGTCGTTCAGCAGCACGCGGCTCACCGAGGCGCAGGTCACGTCGGTGGCCTCGAACAGCTTCACCGTGGTCTTGTCGGCGCGCAGCGGGCCGGCCTCCACCGCGAGGCGGCGGCTGATGACGCCGTCCTTGTCGAAGAACACCAGATCGAGCTTCAGGCTTTCCAGCGCCTTCGCGCCGCCGTTCTTCGCCACCAGCGAGATGCGGCAGGCGTTGTCGCGCGGCTCGAACCGGTTCAGCTCCAGCGTCACGCCGGGAGCGGCGACCGCCGGGGTGGCGAGGGCGCAGACGACCGCCGCGGCGGCGATCGCGCGCGGCATGCGCAGGTAATGGAACAGCGCCAAGAGCTTGCCTCCCTCCAAAAGCCACAGAGCCGTGGAATGAGAGGGGAATAAGGGCAGGCGGCCACTAACTCAAGACGCGGGCCATAATTGATAATCGTTCAAAACTGCTGAACGGAGACTATTCGCCAAGGTCCATTACAGGATCCGGGCGATCAAGCCTTCGTGCGCGCATGGTTCGCCGGTCCCGCCCGCCGCGTTCGAACGCGCGCCTGCGGGGTCGGCGCGCGGCGGCCTCCCGCGATCGGGCATGGACGTCGGGCGCGCGGGCGTATAGGAGGGCCGCCCTTCCTTGATCGTTCGGGCGCTTCCCATGACCGCGTGCGGCCTCGACTTCGGCACGTCCAACACCACGCTCGGCCTGTCGGGACGCGGCCTCGCCCGCCTCGAGGGCGACGAGGCGACGCTGCCGAGCGCCATCTTCTTTCCGCCGGCCGCCGCCGCCGTCGTCGGCCGCGCGGCGCTGAAGGCCTATCGCGACGGCGAGCCCGGCCGGCTGATGCGCAGCCTGAAGTCGGCGCTCGGCACCTCGCTGATCGAGGAGACGACCCAGGTCGGCCGCGAGCGCGTCAAGTTCAAGGACGTCATCGGCCGCTATGTGGGCATCGTCCGCCGCCGGGCGGAGCAGGCGACCGGCGCCGAGCTGGACGCGGTGGTGCACGGCCGCCCGGTGCATTTCGTCGACGGCGATCCGGAGGGCGACGCCCGCGCCGAGGCCACGCTGCGGGAGATCGCGCTGTCGGTCGGCTTCGGGGAGATCTCGTTCCAGTACGAGCCGGTGGCGGCCGCCCTCGACTACGAGCGCACCATCGGCGCCGAGGAGCTGGCGCTGATCGCGGACATCGGCGGCGGCACCTCGGACTTCTCGGTGGTGCGCCTCAGCCCCGAGCGGCACCGGGCGGCGGACCGCTCGGGGGACATCCTCGCCAATGACGGCGTGCGGATCGGCGGCGTCGATTTCGACCGCCGCCTCAGCCTCGGCGTCGCCATGCCGCTGCTCGGCTTCCGCAGCCCCATGAAGCGGGCGGGGCTGGAGGCGCCGTCGAGCTGGTTCCACGATCTCGCCACCTGGCAGAGCATCAACAAGCTCTATGACGGCAAGGCGGTGCGCTCGATCCGCGAGACCCGTCGGGAGTCCGCGACCCCCGAACTGCTCGACCGGCTGATCCGGGTGATCGAGGCCGAGGCGGGCCACGGGCTCGCCGCCGACGTGGAGGCGGCGAAGATCGGCCTCTCCCAGGCGCCCGTCGCCACCGTGCCGCTCGGGATCGCCGAGCGCGGCCTCGCGGCCGAAGTGGCGCCTGAAGATCTGGTGCGCCACACCCACGAGCTCGCCGCCCGCATCGCCGTCCGCATCGGCGACTGCCTGTCGACCGCCGGCGTCTCCGCCGAGCGGATCGACGCGGTGTTCCTCACCGGCGGCTCCACCCGGCTCGCCCATGTGCGGGCCGCCATCCTCGCCGCCGTGCCCGGCGCGCGGGTGGCCGAGGGCGACACCTTCGGCTCCGTCGGCTCCGGCCTCGCCCTCGAAGCCGCCCGCCGCTACGGCTGACCGGGGAGGAGCGCCAACGCTCCTTGTCCCGGCCTTGAGCCGGGACCCAGAGACGCTGGCGTCACCAAGACAAGCGCGACGGGCGAGGAGCTTTATTCTCCCACGGAGACGGTTCTGGGTCCCGGCTCAAGGCCGGGACAAGGGAAGAGGCGCGCGGTCGGGAAGACGCTGATGTCGCGCGTCGTCTCGCGCCCATGGCGGATGCGGCTCCCACTTCTTGTCCCGGCCTTGAGCCGGGACCCAGAGACGCTGGCGTCACCAAGAGAGGCGCGACGGGCGGGGAGCTTTATTCTCTCAGGGAGACGTGTCTGGGTCCCGGCTCAAGGCCGGGACAAGAGCGAGGGCGCGGCCGGGACAAGACGGAGCGCGGGGGCGGGCGCCGCGGCGTCCGCCCCCGGCGTCTCAGGCGGCCTGCTTCAGCGTCGCCATGTCGATGACGAAGCGGTACTTCACGTCGCTGCGGACCATGCGCTCGTAAGCCGCCTCGATGTCGCGGATGTCGATCATCTCGATCTCCGACACGATGCCGTGCTTGGCGCAGAAATCGAGCATCTCCTGCGTCTCGGCGATGCCGCCGATCAGCGAGCCCGAGAAGTTGCGCCGCCGCCAGATCACGCTGAAGGCCGCCACCGACAGCGGCTTCTCCGGCGCGCCCACCTGGCACAGCGTGGCGTCGCGCTTCAGCAGGCCGAGATAGGCGTTCACGTCGTGGTCGGCCGCCACCGTGTCGAGGATGAAGTCGAAGCTCTCCGCATGGGCCGCCATCTGCGCGGCGTCCTTGGAGATGATGACCTCGTCGGCGCCGAGGCGCTTGGCGTCCTCGACCTTGCCGGCGGAGGTGGTGAACAGCGCCACATGGGCGCCCATGGCGTGGGCGATCTGCAGCGCCATGTGGCCGAGGCCGCCGAGGCCCACCACGCCCACCTTCTTGCCCGGGCCGACGCCCCAGCGCTTCAGCGGCGAATAGGTGGTGATGCCGGCGCAGAGCAGCGGCGCGGTGGCCGCCAGATCGACGCCTTCCGGCAGCTTCAGCACGAAGCTCTCGTCGCAGACGATCGCCTCGGAATAGCCGCCGAAGGTGTTCTGCCCGGTCTGCGCCTCGACGCCGTTGTAGGTGCCGACGAAGCCGGTCTCGCAATACTGCTCGAGCCCGTCCTTGCAGCTCGAACACTCGCGGCAGCTGTCGACCATACAGCCGATGCCGGCGAGGTCGCCGACCTTGAACTTGGTCACCTCCGCGCCGACCTCGACCACCGACCCCACGATCTCGTGGCCGGGCAGGCAGGGGTAGAGCGTGTTGGCCCATTCGTTGCGGGCCTGATGCAGGTCCGAGTGGCAGACGCCGCAATAGGCGATGTCGATGCGCACGTCCTTCGGGCCGACGTCGCGGCGCTGGAAATCGAACGGCGCGAGCGGCGTCTCGGGCGCGGTCGCGGCGTATCCGGTGCATGCGAACATGGGATGTCCTCTCTCGACTCGGTGATGTGTTCTTAAGGGGCGCGCTGCGGGCGGGACGCTCCCGGCGCCAGCGTCCGCCATATATAGCGCCCTCCGGTGCGGACGAACGGGCGTCCGCGCAACCGCCCGTCCCGCTGACGCAAACGGCGGCCTTCGACGTTCCACTTGTGTTCCGGTAACTTTCGCCCGCTACATGGGTGGCCATGAGACCGCTCCCGATTCGCATCCTCGGCGTCGATCCGGGCCTCCGCCGCACCGGCTGGGGGGTGATCGAGGCCGAGGGCCACCGCCTGTCCTTCGTCGCGGCCGGCGTCATCGCGCCCGACGCCGCGCAGGAGCTCGCGGCCCGCCTCGCCGGCGTCTTCGCCGGGCTGCAGGCGGTGCTGGCGGAGCACCGTCCCGACGAGGCGGCGGTGGAGGAGACCTTCGTCAACGTGAACCCGACCGCGACCCTGAAGCTCGGGCAGGCCCGCGGCGTCGCCATGCTGGCGCCGGCGCTCGCCGGGCTCGAGGTGGCGGAATACGCGCCGAACCTCGTCAAGAAGACCGTGGTGGGCGCGGGCCACGCCGAGAAGCGGCAGATCCAGCACATGGTCGGCCTGCTGCTGCCCAAGGCGCTGGTGAAGAGCCCGGACGCGGCCGACGCGCTCGCGGTCGCCATCTGCCACGCCCAGCACCGGGGCACCCGCCAGCGCGCAGCCGCCGCGAGGATTTCCGCATGATCGGCAAGCTCACCGGCAAGGTGGATTCGGTCGGCCTCGACTGGGCCATCATCGACGTGGGCGGCGTCGGCTACGTGGTCCATTGCTCGACGCGCACCCTGTCGCGGCTGAAGGCCGGCGAGACCGCGCGGCTGTCGATCGAGACCCATGTACGCGAGGACCGCATCCAGCTGTTCGGCTTCATGTCCGATCTGGAGCGCGAGTGGTTCCGCCTGCTGAACACGGTGCAGGGCGTCGGAACGAAGGTGGCGCTCGGCGTGCTGTCGGTGCTGGAGGCGCCGGACCTCGCCACCGCCATCGCGTTGCAGGACAAGGCGGCGATCTCCCGCGCGCCGGGCGTCGGTCCCCGGGTCGCGGCGCGCATCGCGGCGGAGCTGAAGGACAAGGCGCCGCTGTTCGCCGACGTGGACCCCGCGCTGGCGCGGCTCGCGGGCGGCGACGGCGCGGAGGCG
>NZ_JBHTMX010000212.1:0-4753 GCF_042679725.1 Methylopila musalis | reverse complement strand
CGCGCAGCCGGCCACCAAGGCCGAGGACGGCGGCGAGCCCGCGCGCCCGCGGCCCGTGGCGCGCCGGCGGCGCAACAGCTTCGCCGACCTGCCGGAGCTGAAGGACATCCACACCCAGCAGGCGGTGGCCGACCTGCTGAAGGTGGAGAACCCGTTCTTCCGCGTCCATGACGGCCGGGCCGGCGCCCGCACCGAGATCGACGGCCGCAGCCTGCTGAACTTCGGCTCCTACAACTATCTCGGCCTCAACGGCCATCCGGAGGTCTCCGCCGCCGCTAAGGCCGCGGTGGACCATTACGGCGTCTCCGCCTCCGCCAGCCGGCTGGTGGCGGGCGAGCGGCCGGTGCACCGGGAGCTGGAGCATCGGATCGCCCGCTTCGTGGGGGTGGAGGCGGCGCTGGTCTTCGTCAGCGGCCACGCCACCAATGTGGGCGTGATCGGACATCTGCTGCGGCCGAACGACCTGATCCTCTACGATTCTCTGTCGCACAACTCGATCGTCATGGGCGCGCAGCTCTCGGGCGCGACCCGGCGCATGTTCCCCCACAACGACTTCGACGCGCTGGAGGAGCTGCTGGCGGCCCACGCCCACGCCCATGACCGGGTGCTGGTGGCGATCGAGGGCCTCTACAGCATGGACGGCGACATTCCCGACCTCGCCCGCGCCGTGGCGCTGCGCGAGCGCTACGGCGTGTGGCTGATGGTGGACGAGGCCCATTCGCTCGGCGTGCTGGGCGCGACCGGGCGCGGGATCGCCGAGGAGGCGGGCGTCGACCCGCACGACATCGACATCTGGATGGGCACGCTGTCCAAGACGCTGTCGGGCTGCGGCGGCTACATCGCGGGCGCGGGCGCGCTGGTAGAGTTCCTGAAGTTCACCGCCCCGAGCTTCGTCTATTCGGTCGGCATGCCCCCGCCGGTGGCGGCCGCCGCGATCGCCTCGCTCGACGTGCTGGAGCGGGAGCCGGAGCGGGTGGCCAAGCTGCGCGCCAACGGCCTGCGCTTCGTGGCGAAGGCGAAGGAGGCGGGGCTCGACGTGGGCGACAGCGCCGGCTTCGCCATCTCGCCCGTGATGGTGGGCGACAGCCTGCGCGCGGTCTATCTGGCGGACCGGCTGCTGCAGCGGGGCGTCAACGCCCTGCCGATCGTGCATCCCGCCGTGCCGGAGCGCGCGGCGCGGCTGCGCTTCTTCCTCACCAGCGAACATTCGGACGCCGACATCGACGAGGCCGTGGCGATCACGGCGGAGGAGCATGCGGCGCTCGCCAAGGCCGGTTTCGGCGTGAAGATGGCGGCGGCTCTCGCCAAAGCCACGAGATAGGGCCGATCCGCTTGAGCGTTCGTGGGGGACAGCGTTCCGTGGTGGAGATCAGGCCGCTGACGTCGAAGCGCGACGTCAAGGCGTTCTGGCGCGCGGGGCTCGCGGCGCAGGGGCATGACCCCAATTACACGCCGCCGCTGCTGCACGAGCTCAACGTCACCATCACGCCCCGGAACACGCCCTTCGCCCGCGCCAACGACGGCCAGGCTTGGACCGCCTTCCGGGATGGCGAGCCGGTGGGCCGCATCTACGCGGTGAAGAACCACGCCCATCTCGCGACCCACGGCGACGGCGCGGGCCAGTTCGGCTTCCTGGAAGCGATCGACGACGACGCGGTGTGGGAGGCCCTGTTCGAGGCCGCCTTCGGCTTCCTGCGCGAGCGCGGGCTGACGCGCGTCACCGGCCCCTACAGCGCCTCGGTGAACCACGAATGCGGCCTGCTGGTGCGGGGCCACGGCTCGCCCTCCACCACCCACACCAACTACGCCCCGCCCTATTACGCCGCCCGGCTGGAACAGCTCGGCTTCCGCCCGGCGAAGGACATCGTGGGCTATGAGGGCGACCTCCGCGCAAGCCGCCTGCCGGAGCGGGTGGCGCGGGCGCGGGCCAAATGGCGCGGCTCGCCCGACCTGACGCTGCGCGCCGCGGTCGGCCCCGACGCGGTGGCCCAGATCAACGACGTCTACAACGACGGCTGGTCGGGCAACTGGGGCGCGGTGCCGGTGACGATCGAGGAGGCGCGCTTCCTCGCCGAGCTCGCCCAGCCGATCCTGCCCCGGGACTGGACGGTGATCGCGGACTGGCGCGGCGAGCCCATCGGCGTGCTCACCATGGCGCCGGACGTGAACCAGGCGATCCAGGACCTCGGCGGCCGCCTCGCGCCCTTCGGCTGGGCCAAGATGCTGTGGCGGCTGAAGGTGACGGGCACGCCGCGGGTGCGGGTGCCGGTGATCGGCGTGCGCCGGGGCTGGCGCGGCACACGCGTCGGCGCCATGGCCGCCGCCGCCCTGCTGGCCGACGCGGTGGAGAAGGCCCGCAAGGCCGGCGCCGAGCGGCTGGAGGTGAGCTGGATGCTGGACGACAACCGCAACGTCATCAATCTGGTGGCGGGCATGCCGGCCTCGCTCTCCAAGGTCTGGCGCATCTACGAGCGGGAGCTGTGAGCGGCCGTCTCGACAGCGCAGGCCCTTGCGCGTCACGCTCGCGCCGTGGACGCCCGAGGGCCACGCGCGGGCCGGCCGCGGGCGGGACGTCCCACGCCGTATCCTGAGCGCGGGAGGGCGCCTCTCATGTCCGACGCCGCGACGCTCGACGCCCTGTTCGCCGCCGCGCGGACCGCGCGGGCGCGGGCCTACGCGCCCTATTCCGGCTTCACGGTCGGCGCCGCGCTGGTCACGCCGGACGGCGCGATCCACGCCGGCTGCAACGTGGAGAACGCGGCCTATCCCGTGGGCGTCTGCGCGGAGGCGGGAGCGATCTCCGCCATGATCGCGAACGGCGGGCGGCGCATCGCGGCGATCCTGGTGGTGGCCGGCGGCGAGGGCCTGTGCACGCCCTGCGGCGCCTGCCGTCAGCGCATCCGCGAATTCGCCGGCCCCGACACGCCCGTGTATGTGGCCGGCCCCGAAGGACTGCGGCGCAGCTTCACGCTGGAGGAGCTGCTGCCGGCCTCCTTCGGGCCGGACGTGCTCGACGCCGCCCGGAGCGGCGCGTGACCGAGGCCGCCGCCCGGCTGCGCCAGTTCATCGGCGACGCCCCGGCCACCGTGGCGCTGGTGCTCGGCAGCGGCCTCGGAGCCGTGACGGCGGCCTTCGCGGACGCGGTCGTCGTCCCTTACGCGGATCTGCCCGGCTTCCCCGCAGGCGAGGTCAGCGGCCACGCCCGCCGCGTGGTCGTGGGCCGGTTCGGCGGCCGCCGCGTCATCGCGCTCGACGGCCGGGCGCACACGTATGAGAGCGGCGATCCCGCCGTGATGCGCGCGCCGTTCGAGACCCTGAAGGCGCTCGGCGTGGACACCCTGATCCTCACCGCCGCGGTGGGCGCCGTGGATCCCACGCTTGCGCCCGGCGCGCTGGTCGCGCTGTCCGACCACATCAACTTAGCCGGCTACAACCCTCTGACCGGCGTGTCCAGCGACGGCCGGTTCGTGGACATGACCGACGCCTACGCGCCCCGTCTCCGCGCCCTGCTGGCGCGCGCGGCTCAGGCGGAGGGTCTCGCGCTGCCCGAGGGCGTGCTGATGTGGTTTCCCGGCCCGAGCTTTGAGACGCCGGCCGAAATCCGCGCCGCCCGCGCGCTCGGGGCCGATCTGGTCGGCATGTCGCTCGCGCCCGAGGCGGTGCTGGCGCGCTGGCTCGGGCTCGAGCTTGCGGCGGTCGCGACCGTGGTCAACCTCGCCGCCGGCCTTGCGCCTGTCGGCCCGAGCCACGCGGAGACGCGGGCGGTGGCGGGCGCCGCCGCCGATCGGCTCGCCCGGCTTCTGGCGCACGCCGTGGAGACCCTGCCATGACCCTCCTGCCGCAGGAGATCATCCGCGCCAAGCGCGACGGCGCGCGGCTGTCGGCGGCTGAGATCGGCGCGCTGGTCGCGGGCGTCGCGGACGGTTCGCTGTCGGACGCGCAGGTGGGCGCCTTCGCCATGGCCGCCTTCCTGAACGGGCTCGACCGCGGCGAGACCGTGGCGCTCACCCGCGCCATGACCGCCTCCGGTCGCACGCTCGCCTGGCCGCGCCTGTCCGGCCCGGTGCTGGACAAGCACTCCACTGGCGGCGTCGGCGACACGGTCAGCCTGCTGCTCGCGCCCATCCTCGCCGCCTGCGGAGCCTATGTGCCCATGATCGCCGGGCGCGGGCTCGGCCACACCGGCGGCACCGTGGACAAGATGGACGCCATTCCGGGCTACCGCACCCGGCCGGACCTCGACAGCTTCGACCGCGCCGTGCGCGAGGTCGGCTGCGCCATCGTCGGCCAGACCCCGGACGTGGCGCCGGCGGACGGGCGGCTCTACGCCATCCGCGACGTGACGGCGACGGTGGAAGCCATCCCCCTGCTCACCGCCTCCATCCTGTCGAAGAAGCTGGCGGCGGGCCTCGCCGGCCTCGTCATGGACGTGAAGACCGGCTCGGGCGCCTTCATGCCGGAGCTGGAGCGCTCACGGGAGCTCGCCCGCAGCATCGTCGAGGTGGCGGCGGGCGCGGGGCTGAAGGCGGTCGCGCTCATCACCGACATGGACCAGCCCCTGGCCGCGACCGCCGGCAACGCGCTCGAAACCCGGCTCGCCATCGACATTCTGACCGGGCGCCGCGCGGATGTGGCCCTGACCGAGGTCTCGCTCGCCCTGTCGGCGGAGGCGCTGGTCCTCGGCGGACTCGCGGGCGACCGGACGGAGGCCCGCGCCCGCGTCGAGCGCGCGCTCAGCGACGGCGCGGCGGCC
>NZ_JBHTMX010000211.1:0-4774 GCF_042679725.1 Methylopila musalis | reverse complement strand
CGGCTGGGGCGCCGTCGCGGCCGGCGCCTCGTCTTCGTCCGCCGGGGCGAGCGGCGGCGCCTCCGTCACGGCCGCGCCGAGATCCGGCCGGGCCTCGATCTCGCGGGCGAGATTGCCGAAGAAGGTCTCCACCGTCTGGCGCGCGACGCCGGTGACGAGCCGGGAGCCCAGCGCCCCGATCTTGCCGCCCACCTCCGCGTCGATGCGCCAGGTCACCACCGTCTCGGCGCCTTCGCTCGCGAGCGACACGTCCGCCGTTCCCTTGGCGAAGCCGTCCGGCCCGGCCGCGCCCTGCCCGGCCAGCCTGGCGGAGGCCGGGGCCTCGCGGCTCTCCACCGTCCAGCCGCCCTGCAGCGCGGCCTTGACCGGGCCGATCTTGGCGGCGCCGCTGGCGCGGTAGTCGTTGGCGCCGGCGCGCTCCAGCGTCTCGCAGCCGGGAAGGCTCGCCTTCAGAACCGCGTCGTCGTTGAGGGCCGCCCAGACGCGCTCGCGCGCCGCGGGGATGCGGTGAGACCCGGTGAGCTCCATGGCGGCTGCCCCTTCGGCGGTTCGCTTTTCGTCGCGCGGAGTTCTAGAGTTCGCGGGGACGACGGTCCAGCGGCGCCGCGTCTCCGAAACGCCTCGCAAGGAACGCCATGTCCGATTTCGTGTTCGCTCCGCCGCCCCGGCCCGCCGTCGCGGTGCGGGGAACCTCCGCCCTGTTCCCGGCGCGGCGGGTCTATTGCATCGGCCGCAACTACGCCGCCCACGCCGTGGAGATGGGCCACGACCCGGACCGGGAGCCGCCGTTCTTCTTCCTGAAGACGCCCGACGCCCTGCTGCCGGACGGCTCGGTCTTCCCCTACCCGCCCGGCACCTCGGACCTGCATTACGAGGTGGAGCTGGTGGTCGCGCTCGAAAAGGGCGGCCGGGACGTGGCCGAGGCCGACGCGCTCGATCTGGTGTTCGGCTACGGCGTCGGGATCGACCTCACCCGCCGCGACCTGCAGGCCGAGGCCAAGAAGCTGCAGCGCCCGTGGGAGATCGGCAAGGCCTTCGACCACGCCGCGCCGCTCGGCCCCCTCGCCCGCGCCTCTGAGATCGGCCACCCGGACCGCGGCGCGGTGACGCTGGACGTGAACGGCGAACGCCGCCAGACCGGCGACCTCGACCAGATGATCTGGAAGGTGCCGGAGATGATCGCCTATCTCTCGCGCTACTTCGAGCTGGCGCCGGGCGACCTCATCTTCTCCGGCACGCCGGCGGGCGTCGGCCCCACGGTGCGCGGCGACCGGCTCTCCGGCCGGGTGGAGGGCGTCGGCGCGCTGGAGCTGACGGTCGCATGACCACTGGCGCCCTTCGCCGGAACGTCATAGAGGGGCGCTAACGGATCACGCCGGCGTTACGCCCGCTGGGGCGACCGCTCCCCGCAGTCTGGAGGCCGTGATGCTCGTCAGCGACGACAAGCGCCTGATCTACGGCGTGCGCACCACCGCGGACGGCCGCGTGGAGCGGCTCGGCTGGGCGGACGTGGACGCGGCGCTCGCCGCGCCCGACGGCTTCGTCTGGCTGCATCTCGACGCCTCCGATTCCCGCGTCCAGCAGTGGCTCTCCACCTGCCCGCACCTGCCGGAGGACGCCCGCGAGATCCTCGTCGGCGTCGACCGCCACATCCGCATCGAGGCCGGGCCGCACGGCGTCATGGGCGTGCTGGGCGACCTGCACCACGACTTCGCCGACGACCCCAACCGGGTCGGCACGCTGCGGCTCTATTTCGACGACCACCGCTTCGTCACCGCGCGGCGCAACGCGCTGCGGGCGGTGGACCGGCTGCGGCGCTCGGTGGAGCTGAACCGCTGCGAGCGCAAGCCCGCGCCGCTGCTGGTGGAGCTGCTGCACCACCTGTCCGACGCGTTTTCGGGCACGCTGCTGGAGGCGATCGAGGAGCTGGACGACGTGGAGACCGACGTGCTCGCCGACCGGGTGAAGGACGGCGGCGCCGCGCTCGGCCGCGCCCGGCGGACGCTCGCCCATCTGCGCCGCCATCTCGGCCCCCAGCGCATCGCGCTCGGCGGGCTGCTGGCGCGCCTGCCCTCCTGGGCGACGCCCGAGGAGGCCGCGGACCTGCGCGACGCGGTGGCGCGGCTCGACGCGGTCGGCCACGATCTCGACCTCGCCCAGGAGCGCGCCCGCCAGCTTCAGGACGAGCGCGCCGGCCGCCTCGCCGAGATCACCAACCGAAACCTCTACGTGCTGTCGATCTTCACCGCCATGTTCCTGCCCATGACGCTGGTGACGGGCGTGTTCGGCATGAACGTGGGCGGCCTGCCGGGAGTGGAGTCGCCCCACGGCTTCCTCTGGACCATGATCCTGATGTTCGGCACCGGCGCCTGCACCTACGGCGTGCTCCGCATCGCCCGCATCGTGTGACCTCAGCCGTCATGCCCAAGCGTGGTCCTCGGGCATCCGCGGCTTTCAGGCGTTGAAGGCTTGCGCGTTCAACTCGTGGATGCCCGGCATGCGCCGGGCATGACGGCGAGCATCGCTTTTCGAACCGTCCTCAGACGCCGCCGGCCCCCCTCACCCGGAGGGCTGACGCCCTCCGACCTCTCCCCGCCGGGGAGAGGTGAACGCAGGTCCGCCGTCGCGCGTCATCCCATGGCGGCTTTCAGGCACGGACGCCCGCCCCTTCACCTCTCCCCGGCGGGAAGAGGTCGGCGCGCAAGCGCCGGGTGAGGGGCCGCGCCATAAAAGCCGCGTCAGCCGTCCGCCAGTTGCCGGGGCGCCGGGCGGGTCGTCTCGGGCCGCGACCGGGCGGCGATGAGGCCGCGCCGCCAGCGCTGGTGCGCGCGTTCGGCGGCCCGGCGCTCCACCGCGAAGACGGACAGCCGGACTGTCGGATCGCGCCACAGCGGCTCGGCCGTCGCGGAGGCGATGTCGCCGCGGGCGAGGCCGATGTCCGCCAGCATGCGGTCGTCGAGCGCCGAAAGCTCGGCGAACTGCGCGCGGCGGCGCCAGGCGCGCACGGCCTGGGCCAGAGTTCGCATCATGTCCTTCGCCACGAAGGCCACGGCCTTGGCCGGGGCGATCCGGGCGGGCGTGAGGCGTTCGAACGACGACGGCATGATGACCTCCTGTGCGACGGTCTGGCGGGGACCTTCTGATCGCGAGGCGACGATCCGCGGCCTCGCTCATCGAAGCCACCCGAAACCGCCGCACGCCCTGCCGGAACGCCGTCACCATGCGCCCGCTTGACTGATCAGTGAAACGAATGTTTCTAATAGAAGCCATCACCGTCAGTGATGGACATCGCCATGACCGCCCTGCTCGACGTGGACCAGCTGCGCACCTTCGTCGCCATCGTGGACACGGGCTCCTTCACCCGCGCCGCCGACGTGGTGTTCAAGACCCAGTCCGCGGTCTCCATGCAGATGAAGCGGCTGGAGGAGCGGGTCGGCCGGCCGATCTTCGCCCGCGACGGCCGCGGCGCGAAGCTGACCGAGGACGGCCAACGCCTGCTCGACTACGCCCGGCGCATCGTCCACCTGTCCCGGGAGGCGGTGTCGGCCTTCGAGGACGACGCCCTGACCGGCCGCGTGCGGCTCGGCGTGCCGGACGACTACGCCGAGCGCTACCTGCCGGAGATCCTGGCCCGGTTCTCGCGCTCCAACCCGCGGGTGGAGGTGTCGGTGATCTGCGAGCCCACCAGCCATCTGGTGCAGTTCGTGGACCGCGACGAGCTCGACCTCGCCATCATCACCCACGCCGCCCGCCGCCCAGTGGGCGAGATCATCCGGCAGGAGCCGCTGCTCTGGGTCACCTCCCAGCGGGGACTGGCGCACGAGGAGGCGGTGCTGCCGCTCGCGCTCGGCACGGCGGTGTGCGAATGGCGCGAAACCGCCCTCGCCCAGCTCGAAGCCGCCGGCCGGCCGAGCCGTGTGCTCTATTCGAGCTGCAACTTCACCGCGGTCGGCTCGGCGGTGCTGGCGGGGCTCGCCGTGTCGGTGCTGCCGGAATCCGCGCTCCGCCCCGGCATGCGGGTGCTCGGCCAGGCGGAGGGCTTCCCCCCGCTCCCCACCTGCAAGATCGCACTGCTGCGCAACGTGGGCTCGCTCACCGAAACCGCGCAGGCGCTCGCCGACCACATCGTCGCAAGCCTCGACAACCTCACCGCCACGCTGGACTCCGTCGCCGCCGAGTGAGGGGGTGGCGCGGTCGTCACGAGGACACCGGGCCGAAACGCCCCTCTGTCCTTGTCCCGGCCTTGAGCCGGGACCCAGAGACGTCAGCGTGTCAGAACAAACCACCGCCGCCGGCGTCCGTCGCGTCTTGCTTGAGGGCTCAGTGGTTCTGGGTCCCGGCTCAAGGCCGGGACAAGGGAGAGCCCCACCCTCACCAGCGCAGGGGCGCGTCCGGATCCCGCGGCGGGGTGAAGCGGTCGAGGAAGCTGTCGGCGCCGGAATCCTCGGCGCAGGCCGCGCCGTCGTCCAGATCGTCGGCGGGCGCGGGGTCGCGCTGCCGCCCGGTCGGCGCCTGCGCCCCGAGGCGCAGGCCGTGTTCGTCGTCGAAGGTCATCGCCGCGCTCCTCGTCGGGAGAGGACGGGCGTTCCTCAGGGGTACGCCCGGGTCAATCGTGTTGCGTCAGGCCCAGTCGCCGTCGTCCCCGCCCGCGTCGCCGCCGTCATCGCCGCCGAGCAGGCCGGAGAACCAGCCGCCGCCGTCGCCGCCGTCCGCGTTGGCGTCGTGGACACTGGCGTCCTGCGCGCCCGCGTCCGCCTGGGGCTCCGCGGCCTTG
>NZ_JBHTMX010000210.1:0-4847 GCF_042679725.1 Methylopila musalis | reverse complement strand
CGACCGCGCCGTCGCCGACCGCCTTCGCGTCCAGCGTGGCGGCCACCGCGCCGTCCAGCTCCAGCGCGTCGGCGTAGACCAGCCGACCGCCGACGCGCACCCGCCAGCGGTCGAACACGCGGCCCGTCTCCACCCGCTCGCCCCGCGCGGTGCGGCCGAACACGAGGCTTTCGCAGGCGATGAGCTGCGCGCCCTCCTCCAGCTCCGCGTCCAGCCCGCGCTCCAGCCGGGCGCCCTCGAACAGGATGGTCTCCTGCGGCAGCCACAGCGCCGTCGCGCCGGCGCCGACCGTCAGACGCGTGGCGATCCGCGCCGGTTCGCGATCGACGGCGCGGTAGACCTTTTCCGCCGCCTGACTGGTGACGACCGCCTCCGCGCCCTCGCCCCACAGCGCGGAGACCGAGAGTTCGTCGTCCCCGGCCACGCCGCCGCCGATGTTGGCGAGTGCGGCGCAAAGCGGCTCGCCGGGCTCGGGGCGCGGGAACAGCACCCGCAGCGCGCCGCTTTGTTCCAGATCGCTCACCCGCACGGCGCCGAAGCGATGCGCGAAGGCCACATGAGCGTGCCCCCGCGCGCGTTGCCGCCGCGCCGGGTTCGGGGCGCTTGCCGTCACGTCGTCCGCTCCTAAATGCCGCGCCCATGATGGCGCCCGACGTAAGACTTTCGCAAGACATGCCGCCCGCGACGCCCGTCGTTAACCGGGCGTTAACCAGCCTTCACCAAGCTGACCTTACTGATTTACCGCTTATCGCGAAGGAGCCTGACATGCCGCCTGTCGCTCTCGCGCTTGAACCGCGGGCCGCCGTCGCCATCGTGACCGCGGTCGGAGAGACGCTCGACGCCATGCGCGCGCATCTCGCCAGCAATCGCCCCGCCAGCACCTCCGAAGCGCTGCGCCTGCTGCGGGATCAGTTCCCCGCTGTGCCGCTGCGCCTGCGCATCCTCGCCTGCGAGGCCTGACGCCTCTTAGCCGGGCGTCTGCGTCTCGGCCGCCGCCCGGTCGCGGGCGATCAGCCGGCGCTGGTGGAGGATGGCGAGCGGGATCGTGGCGAGATAGGCCAGCGTGACCGTGGTCAGCACCAGCCAGGGATAGCTCACCAGCAGCGTCACGATCAGCGCCGCGGCGATCAGCAGCGGCGCCACATAGGCCCGGTGCACCCGGGCGCCGAGCTTCTTGCCGGACCATGTGGGCAGCGGGCTCACCATCAGCAGCGCGACGCCGAGCACGTAGACCAGCACCAGCGGCAGGGCGACCGGCGTGCGCGGAAAGCCCAGGAACTCCAGGTAGATCGGCAGCAGCGAGAGAATCGCGCCCGCCGGCGCCGGCACGCCCACGAAGAACTGCCCGGACCACGCCGGCTTGTTGGGATCGTCCAGCGCCACGTTGAAGCGCGCGAGGCGCAGCGCCGCGGCGATGGCGAAGATCAGCCCGCCGATCCAGCCCACATGGCCGAGGCCGTTCAGCCCCCACACGTAGAGGATCAGCGCAGGCACCACGCCGAAACTGACGAAGTCCGCGAGGCTGTCGAGCTCGGCGCCGAATCGGGAGGTGCCCTTCAGCAGCCGGGCGAGCCGCCCGTCCACGCCGTCGAGCGCGCCGGCCAGCACCACGAGATAGACCGCGAGCTCCAGCCGCCCCTCGAGCGCCATGCGCACGCCGGTGAGCCCGGCGCAGAGCGCCAGCAGCGTCACCAGATTGGGCAGCAGCAGCCTGAGCGGCACGAAGCGCAGCCGCGACCGTCGGCCGGGGGCCTGAGGCTCGGGAGCGGGGCGGAACTCGTCCATCGGCTCAGGCCCTTGTGATGCGGCGGGTCAGTTCGTCCGGAACGTCCGGGGGGCGCCCGCGGCCACCAGATCGGCGATCACGGTTTCGCCAGCGACCGTGCGCTGGCCCACCGCGACGATCGGGACCGCGCCGGCGGGAAGGTAATGATCGACACGGCTTCCGAAGCGGATCAGCCCGAAGCGCTCGCCGGCGCCGAGCTGGTCCTGCTCGCGCACGAAGCACACGATGCGGCGGGCGATCAGGCCCGCGATCTGGATCACGCCCACGGGGCCGAAGACGCTCTCGATCACGAGGCCGTTGCGCTCGTTGTCGACGCTCGCCTTGTCGAGATCGGCGTTGAGGAACTTGCCCGGCGTGTAGGCCACGCGGGCGACGCGGCCCGCGATCGGCGCGCGGTTCACGTGCACGTCGAACACGTTCATGAACACGGCGACCCGCGGCAGCGGCGCGGCGCCGAGCCCGAGCTCCGGCGGCGGAACCGCCTGGCTCACGTCGCAGACCACGCCGTCCGCTCCGCTCACCACCAGCCCGTCGCGGACCGGCGTCACCCGCGCCGGATCGCGGAAGAACAGCGCGCACCAGATGGTGGCGCCCACGCCCAGCCAGCCGAGCGGCTGCCAGATGAAGAACAGCACCAGCGCGATGGCGGCGAAAATGGCAATGAACGGCCGGCCCTCCTTGTGGATGGGCGGCACGACCTTGCGGATGGAGGCGGTGATGTCGTCGATCATGGTCGGCAGGTCTTACGCCATGCGCGCGTCCGAACCAAGCGAGCTTGCGGCGGAACCGCGCATCACTCCGCCGCGGCGAACGCGTCCTCGCCGGCGCGGGCCAGCGTCTCCCGCGCCCGCTCCGCCTCGCTCTGGCGCAGCCAGAGGCCCGCATAGACGCCGCCTTTGGCGAGCAGCGCCGCATGAGCGCCGCGCTCCACCACCCGCCCGGCCTCCAGCACGAGAATCTCGTCGGCGTCGACGATGGTCGACAACCGGTGCGCGATCACGAGCGTGGTGCGCCCTTCGGCGACCCGGCCGAGCGCGTCCTGGATGTCCTTCTCGGTTGCGCTGTCGAGGGCGGAGGTTGCCTCGTCGAGAATCAGGATCGGCGGGCCCTTGAGGATGGTGCGGGCGATGGCGATGCGCTGCTTCTCGCCGCCGGAGAGCTTCAGCCCGCGCTCGCCGACCTCGGTGTCGTAACCGTCGGGCAGGCTGCGGATGAAGCCGTCGATCTGGGCGAGCGCGGCCGCCCGCTCCACCTCCGCGTCGGTCGCGTCCCAGCGGCCGTAGCGGATGTTGTAGCGGATGGTCTCGTTGAACAGCACGGTGTCCTGCGGGACCATGCCGATGGCCGCCCGGAGCGAGGTCTGCGTCACGTCGCGGATGTCCTGCCCGTCGATGGTCACCCGGCCCGACGTGACGTCGTAGAACCGGAACAGCAGGCGCGAGATGGTGGATTTGCCGGCCCCGGTCGGACCGACGATCGCGACCTTCGCGCCGGGCCGCACCTCGAAGCTGACGTCCTTCAGGATCGCCCGCTCGGGATCGTAGGAGAAATCCACGGCCTCGAAGCGGATGGCGCCGGCGGGGGTCTGAAGCGGCGCGGCGCCCGGCCGGTCCGCGATCTCCGCGTCCTGCTCCAGCAGGCGGAACAGCGCCTCCAGATCGGTCACCGACTGTTTGATCTCGCGGTAGATGAAGCCCATGAAGTTCAGCGGCACGTAGAGCTGCACCAGCAGAGCGTTGATGAGCACGAAGTCGCCCACCGTGTTGCGCCCGGCGCGAATGTCGCCCACCGCCATCACCATGCACAAGGTGAGCCCTGCGGCGAAGATCAGCGCCTGTCCGCCGTTCAGCCAGGCGAGCGAGGTGTAGGCGCGGATCGACGCGCGCTCGTAGCGGGCCATGGAGCGGTCGTAGCGCTCGGCCTCGCGGGCCTCGGCGCCGAAGTACTTGACCGTCTCGTAGTTGAGCAGGCTGTCGATCGCCTTGGAGCTGGCGTCGTTGTCGTTGTCGTTCAGCTCCCGGCGGATGTTGAGCCGCCACTCGGTCACCGCATAGGTGAAGGCGAGATAGGCCGCGACCATCGCCGCCACCACAGCCACGTAGCGCCAGTCGAACTGCCGCAGCAGCACCAGCAGCACCAGCACGATCTCGATCAGCGTCGGCACGATGGTGAGGAGGCCCGTGCGCGTCAGCGTCTCGATCGCCGCGCGGCCCCGGTCCACCACGCGGCTCACCAGCCCGGTGCGGCGGGTGAGATGGTAGCGCAGGCTGAGATTGTGGATGTGGCTGAACACCTGAAGCGCGAGCTTGCGCACCGCGTTCATCACCACCGGCGCTGCCACGCCGTCGCGCGCCTGCGCCAGCGCCACCATCATCACCCGGCCGAAGCCGTAGGCGACGACCATGATGACCGGCGAGGCCAGCGCCACCGCGATCCACGTCTCCGGATCGGCCGCGCCCGCGGGGCCGGTCAGCGCGTCGGTCGCCCATTTGAAGCCGTAGGGCGCGATCACCGTCACGACCTTGGTCGCGAGCAGCAGCCCGAAGGCGATCAGCAGCCGCAGCCGCAGGTCCGGACGGTCCGCCGGCCAGAAGAACGGGCGCAGCGCCGCGAGCGCCCGGAACAGGGCGAACCCTTCGGCGTCGGTGGTCTTTTCGGCGGGGGACGGCTTCGGCCGGGCGGGCGTCATGAGACCCGGCAGATAAGCGCCCGCGGCGCGAATGCGAGAGGCGCGGGCGCCACGGTCATCGCGCCGCGGCGTCGTCGGCGTCGCTGCGCGGCAGCACCAGCACCTGTCCGGGATAGATCACGTTCGGGTTGCGGATCTGCCCGTCATTGGCCGCGTAGATCACGGTGTAGCGGGCGCCGCGCCCATAGGCCGAGCGGGAGATGCGCCACAGGCTGTCGCCGCGCTGGACCTTCGCGGTCTCCAGCACGCCCACCACCGCGTCGGCGGACGGCGCGGACGAGGCCGAGGGCGCCGTCTGGCCAGCCTCCGGCGTGGACGCCGGACCTTCGGGGTTCTGGACCGTGGACGCCGGCCGCTCCGCGGACGGCGCCG
>NZ_JBHTMX010000209.1:0-4864 GCF_042679725.1 Methylopila musalis | reverse complement strand
CGCCGCGCGCCGGCTGCAGGGCGGGCTCGCCGCGCCGTGGACGCTGTCGCCCGAGCGCCGCGCGGTGCTGGACCAGATCGAACAGGCGGTGCTGAGGGCGCGCGAAACCGGCCGGCTGGCCGAGGCGAGGGGGCCGGCGCCCCGGCCGATCGTCACGCTGGCGCTGATTGCGGCCAATGTCGCGGTGTTCGGGCTGGAGCTCTGGGTCGGCGGCTGGGGCGGCTCGACCGATATGGACGTGCTCTATGATCTTGGCGCGCTCTGGCCGCCCGCGGTGCTGGAGGGCGGCGAATGGAGCCGGCTGTTCACCGCGCTGTTCCTGCATTACGGCGGCTTGCATCTCGCCCTCAACATGGTGGGGCTGCTGGCCTTCGGGAACATGCTGGAGGCGCGCGCCGGCCGGATCGCCCTCGCCGTCGCCTATCTGGTCGCGGGCGTCGGCTCCATGGCCGGCGTGCTGGCGTTCGAGGCCTTTTTCGCCACGGAGCCCACGCTTCTGGTCGGCGCGTCCGGCGCCATTTTCGGCGTGGTCGGGGCCTATGGCGGGCTGATGCTGCGGGACGCCCTGCGCGGCCGGGTGGGCGCGCGCCGGGCGCTGGTGGTGATCGCGGCCATCGTGGCGCTGCAGATGGTGTTCGACTTCACCGTGCCGCAGGTCAGCTTCTCCGCCCACGCCTTCGGCTTCGTGCTCGGCGCGGCGGTCGGGCTGCTGCTGGGCGGCCGGAAACGGACGCCGGCGAAGGCGCGCAGACCCCGCTGAGGTCAGGCGCCTCGGGTGCTCCGTTCCGACTCAGGGCGTCTGGTCGTCCGCCCCGATGGCGGCGAGCGCGGCGCGGGCGACGATGACGTCCTCCGCGCCGGTTCCGGAGCCGACCCCGATTCCGCCGATGCAGACGCCGTCGATCACGATCGGCAGGCCGCCGGGCAGGTTGGTCAGCCGCCCGCCGGAGGCGACCGCGAGCTTCAGCTCGGCCGCGCCGTCCAGCCGGCCGGTGGGCTGGCGATGGGAGGCGGCGGAGATCGCCTTGGAAAGCGAGGTCTCCCGCGACAGCAGCTTGGCGCCGTCGGTGCGCACGAAGGCGAGAAGGTTGCCGCCCTCGTCCACGATCGAGATGTTCTGGGGCACGCCGATCTCCTCGGCCTTGGCGGCCGCGGCGGCCAGCGCCGTCAGCGCGCCGGCGTGGGTGAGCTTCAGGGAGCGGGCGGTCACGGTCATGGCGTCCTCCTCAAGGGGCGGGGCCCCGCGCATGGCCCGCGACGAACGGCGGCGGCGGGCGGGGCCGAACGGGTGATAGACCAGCCCGCCGCGCCCGTCGATGTTCGCCGCGCCTCCGCCCGCTCCGCCCCGAGGACCCGTCCCGCATGACATCGACCGCCGCCGTGCTCTACGGACGCGCCGCCTTCGACCGGCGCCAGTCGCTCGCGGCCGTGCGGGACGCGCTGCTGGCGCAGGGCGTGGCGCCCCGGATCGAGATCGCCTTCGCCGATCTCAGCGGCCCCTCGCTGCCGGAGGTGCTGTCCCGGCTCGCCGACGAGGGCGTGGCGCGCGTGACCGTCGCGCCCTGCATGATCCCGGCCGATCCGAGCCTGACGGTCTGGCTTCCCGGCGCGCTCAGCGCCTGGGCGAGCGGCCTCGCTTCGGCGCCCGAGGTCCGCCTCGCGCCGGCGATCGAGGCCTTCGCCGATCTGCCCGCTCTGGCGCGGGCGGCGCTGTCCGCCCCGGCGGACGATGTGGCGGAGGTCGCGCCCTCCCTGGGCAAGCCCGGCTGGAGCGCGATCCCCGAGCACGGCCGACAGGCGTTTTTCTGCGTCGGCGCCCGCTGCCTGCACCGGGGCGCCGAGCCGCTTTATCAGCTCCTGCGCGACGTCCTGAAGCGCGAGCGGGCGCTCGCCAAGGGGCCGACGCGGGTGCTCTGCGCCCGCACCTCGTGCCAGTTTCCGTGCAACCGCGGCCCGCTGATGACCGTCCATCCCGACGGCGTCTGGTATGGCGATCTCGATCCGCAGGCGATCGACCGCATCGTGCGGGAGCATTTTGTAGAGGGACGGATCGTGACGGCGCATGTGATCGCGCGCGATCCGGACTGACGGGAGCGGGCGCGTCTCCCGGCGCCGGATGTGCTATCGGCTGCCCCGGCCCGGCGCGGACGGCGGGGCTCGAGGGAGGCGGATCGCTGATGCCGGATGTAACAGGCGCGGACACGGCCTCCGCTCGAAGCCTCACGCTCGCCGCCTATCGCCGCCTCAGCCGGCGGCGCGCGGCCCTCGCCGTCGCGCTGGCGCTCGCGGCCTTCGGCGCGCTGCTGCTCGACATCGGCTCGGGCTCGTCCGACGTGACGGCCGCGAGCGCGTTCCGGGCGCTGGTGGGTTGGGGCGAGGTCCCGCGCTCGATCGAGGTCATCGTCTGGCAGGTGCGCCTTCCCATGGCGCTCATGGCGCTGCTGGTGGGCGCGGCGCTGGCGCTCGCGGGCGCGGAGATGCAGACCGTGCTCGGCAATCCGCTGGCGGAGCCGTTCACGCTCGGCGTGTCGGCGGCGGCGGCGCTTGGGGCGGCGCTCGCCATCGTTTTGGGGGTCTCGGCGGTCGGCGCGCCGGCTGAGTTCGCCGTGCCCGCCAACGCCTTCCTGTTCGCGCTCGGCTCGCTGCTTCTGCTTTTGCTGCTGTCGCGCGTCAGCGGCGCGGGGCCGGACACGCTGGTGCTGTTCGGCATCGCGCTCGGCTTCGCGGCCCAGTCGCTGCTGGCGCTGGTGCAGTTCGTCGCCACCGCCGACAGCCTGCAACAGCTTGTGTTCTGGAGCATGGGCAGCCTGTCCCGCGCCAACATGACCACGGTCGGCCTGCTGGCGGCGGCGCTCGCGCTGGTGGCGCCGTTCTCCTTCGCCGCCGCCTGGCGGCTGACGGCGCTGAGGCTGGGCGACGAGCGCGCCCGCAGCTTCGGCGTCGACGTGGCGCGGCTGCGCGTCATGGCGCTGGCGCGGGTCAGCCTGCTCGCGGCCGGCGCGGTGGCCTTCGTGGGCGTCGTCGGCTTCGTCGGGCTGGTGGGGCCGCATGTGGCCCGCATGCTGGTGGGCGAGGACCACCGCTACCTGCTGCCGGCGAGCGCTCTCTGCGGCGCCCTCGCCATGTCGCTCGCCTCCATCCTGAGCAAGATGATCGTGCCGGGCGTCATCCTGCCCATCGGCCTCGTCACCGCGCTGGTGGGGCTGCCGGTGTTCGTGGCGCTGATCCTGCGCCGGGGCCGCCGATGAGCGCCGGGGCGCTGCGGGTCACGGGCCTCACCGTGGGCTACGGCCGGCGGGCGGTGGCGAGCGACCTCACCCTGCCGCCGCTGGAGCCCGGCGAGGTGGTCGCCCTGGTCGGCCCCAACGCGGCGGGCAAGTCCACCATCCTCAAGGCGCTGGCCGGGCTGACGCCGGCGCGCGGCGACATCCGTCTGGGCGCGGCGGACCTGCAGGCGCTGTCCCGTGGAAAACGGGCCGAGCTCGTCGGCTTCATGCCGCAGACGCTGCCGTCCTCCAGCGATCTCACCGTGCTGGAAGGCATGATGGCCGCGCTCCGCGCTGTTCCCGGCGAGGGCGGCGCGCTGGAGGAGCGGGCGCTCGCCGCGCTCGAGAGCCTCGACGCCGGCCCGCTCGCGCTGAAGACCTTCGCCGAGCTGTCCGGCGGCGAGCGCCAGCTCGCGAGCGTCGCCCAGTCGGTGGCGCGGCAGCCGCGCCTGCTGCTGCTGGACGAGCCCACCAGCGCGCTCGATCTGGCGCGGCAGCATCAGGTGATGGCGCTGGCGCGCTCCTACGCCCGCGAGGGCCGGGTGGTGGTGGCGGTGCTGCACGATCTGGCGCTGGCGGCGCTGTGGGCGGACCGCATGGTGGTGCTCTCCGCCGGCCGCGCCCACGCGGTCGGCCAGCCGGACGAGGCGCTGACCCCGGACATCCTCGCCGAGGTCTACGGCGTCGTGGCGCGGGTGGAGCGCTGCTCCCGCGGACGGCTGCAGGTCATCGTCGACGGTCTGGCGGGCCCGCGGGGCGTCACAGGTTAGAATCAATCTAAAACATTGATATTGCAAGTCAATTTTTCTCGAAGCATAGTTCCGCCGTCTTCCTCATGAAGTGGCGCCTTTCAGGATGGGTTCCGACGTCTCCGGGCGGGCCGAAGCCTTCGGCCGCCTCTACGCCCAGCACAGCGACCAGCTCGAGCGCGTGATCCGCCGCCGGCTCGGGCACGGCGCGAGCGCGCGCGACGTGATGCAGGACGCGTTTCTGCGGCTGTGGGAGAAGGCGGTGGACGCCGCCCGGCTGACGCCGGCCTATCTCAACCGGGTGGCGCGCAACGCCGCGATCGACCATGTCCGCGCCGAGGCCGTGCGCCGGGACACGGTCCGCGCCCTCGCCGATCTCCAGATCGCGCCCTCGCCGCCGACGCCGTTCGACGCGGTCGCCTCCCGCGAGGAGCTGGACGCGGTGGAGCGGGCGCTCACGGCGCTGCCGTCCAGAACGCGCCTGATCTTCCTGCTGAACCGCATCCACGGTCGCACCTTCGTGGAGATCGCGGCCGGCCTCGGCCTGTCGGAGCGGGCGGTCGCCAAGCACATGGCCAAGGCGCTCTCCGCCTGCGAGCGCGCCGCCCCGCGCGACTGAACGGCCTTGCCCGCGCGCGTTCCATGGCGCACCTGTGGAGCGCCGCCCCTCGCGACCCCGTGTCCCATGACCTCTTCCGCGGACGATCCGGACCTTTCCTTGCGCGACACGGCGCGCGCTCTGTTCGTGCGCCTGCTGGAGCGAGAAACCCCGCGCCGCCGCCGCGCGGCCGAGGCGTGGCGCGCCGAAAGCCCGGCCCACGAGGCGGCGTGGCGCGCGGTGGAGCAGGC
>NZ_JBHTMX010000208.1:0-4892 GCF_042679725.1 Methylopila musalis | reverse complement strand
GGAGGCGGGCCTGCCCTGCGCCCGCCGCCGGCCGGACGCCGCCGGCGCGCCGTGCGCCGAGATGGCGCGTGCGGTCGGGCTCATTCTGCGCCATACCCGCGCCACGCCGCCCACAGGAGCGACTGCATGAGCCTTCCGCGCCGCCGCTGGGACGAGATGACCACCGACGATTTCGCCGGCGCCGACCGGTCGTCCTGGGTCGCCGTGCTGCCGCTCGCCGCGGTGGAGCAGCACGGACCGCACCTGCCGCTCGGGACAGACGCCATCATCGGCCAAGGCTATCTCGACCGCGCCCTCGCGCTCACGCCCGCCGAGCTGCCCGTCACCGTGCTGCCCGCGCAGGCGATCGGCGTTTCGCCCGAGCATCTCGGCTTTCCGGGCACGCTGACCCTGCCGCCCGAGACCGCCATCGCCGCCTGGACGGAGATCGGCCGCTCGGTCGCGCGCGCCGGCCTGCGGCGGCTGGTGGTCGTCAACAGCCATGGCGGCAACGGCCCGGCCATGGACGCGGCGACGCGGGCGCTGCGGATCGAGTTCGGCCTGCTGGCGGCGTTCACCAGCTGGCATCGCCTCGGCTATCCCGACGGCCTGTTCGCGGCCGACGAGCTCCGGCACGGCGTCCATGGCGGCGAGGTCGAGACCTCTCTGATGCTGGCGCTGGCGCCCGATCTGGTGCGGATGGACAAGGCGCGGGACTTCACCCCCGCCACCCGCGCCATGGAGCGGGAGTTCGCGCAGCTGCGCGCCAGCACGCCCGCGGGCTTCGGCTGGATGGCGCAGGACCTTCACCCCTCGGGCGCGGTCGGAAACGCCGCCGCCGCCACGGCGGCCAAGGGCGAGGCGGCGCTCGCCCATGGCGCGGCGGCCTTCGCGGCGCTGCTCGCCGACGTGGCGCGCTTCCCGCTGGAGCGTCTCGTCGCAGGACCGCTCGGGGATTAAGCCGTTCCGGCGCTCGACAAGCGACGCCGGCCGTCCCACCATGGCCTCAACCCATCAAGAGCGGAGGGAGACCGCCGAATGCGCGACACGCGTCCCGAGGGCGTCCTGATTCAGGACCTGTCCGTGATCGAGACCACCGAAAGCGACGACATCCTTCGCTGGGACGGCTCGCACGTCTATGTGGAGCACGACGTCTATCACAACGGCCAGCTGGTCCACCGCAAGTACCGCCGCAAGGTCACGCCCGAGGTCGCCCGCGCGCTGCTCAGCGTCATCGTGAAGGCCTGAACGCCGTTTCCGGGCATCGTTGGGGGGCGCGGGCCTTTCTTGTCCCGGACTCGATCCGGGACCCGGAGACGCCGACCGTCGCAGGGTAACGCTCTCCGATCGTCGCGGCGCGTTCTGAAAGTCCAGCGGTTCTGGGTCCCGGCTCAAGGCCGGGACAAGGGGGTGGGCGCTGACGCGTCCGCTTTCTGAAAGGGTTTCGCCTAACCTGAAACTGATGCAGACGCCTTTCTTGTCCCGGACGTGATCCGGGACCCAGACACGCCGACGGTCGCCGGATAACGCTCTGCGAGCGTCGCGTCCTGTTCTGAAACTCCAGCGGTTCTGGGTCCCGGCTCAAGGCCGGGACAAGGGAGGTCGGCGCGCGCCCCTTCCTCAGCGTTCCCAAAAAAACAAAGCCCCGCCGCGCGGGTCGCGCGGCGGGGCTTTTGGTGAGGAGAAGCGGCGCGGCGTCAGGCGGCGACCGTTTCCTTTTCCGTGCGCTCGCCCTTGGCTGCGCGGTTGGCGGAAGAGGCGGTGGCCTCCAGGAAGGCGTGCGCCTCCTCCTTGCGCTCGAACACGTGCGGGGCGACGCCCCGGCGCTTCAGCGCCTCCTGCATCTTGATGCGCAGGAAGGCGTTGGTCGCGTAGCGCGTGGTGGTCTCGTAGTGATGCTCGAGCAGATACTCGATCATCTCGGCGTAATCGTCGTAGAGGCTGTCGGAGATCTTGAACCCGTCGTGGTTGACGACGGAGTTCACCCGCTTGCCCGCCGCCACGCAGGCGTCCACCAGCGCCTTGCGCAGGTCCGCGATGTCCTCCTTGGTGCGGCAGTGCCAGCCCTCGAGGTTGAGGAACAGCATGTTGCGGGAGGCGTCGTAGCTGATGCGCTCGCACAGCTTCAGGTTGAGCAGGTCGGACAGCAGGTCCATCGGCTCGTCGCGGAAGATGCGCGGGTCCATCATCTTCGGACGGCGGATGATGGGCTTGAAGTCCATGTGGGCGAGGATGTCGCGGTGGATGTCGATCCCCGGCGCGATCTCGGTCAGCTCCAGGCCTTCGGGCGTCAGCTCGAACACGCAGCGCTCGGTGACGTAGAGGACCGGCTGGCCGCGGGTCTGGGCGTAGGGGCCGGAGAAGGTGTTCTGCTCCACCTGGCGGATGAACTTGCGGGAGCGCCCCTCCTGCTTGATCACCACGCGGCCGTCCTCGATGGCGACGTCGAGGCCGCCGACCGTGAACGTGCCGGCGAACACCACGGTGCGGGCGTTCTGGCTGATGTTGATGAAGCCGCCGCAGCCGTTCAGCTTGCCGCCGAACTTGGAGGTGTTGACGTTGCCGTGCTGGTCCGCCTCCGCCATGCCGAGGCAGGTCATGTCGAGCCCGCCGCCGTCGTAGAAGTCGAACATCTGGTTCTGGTCGATGACGCAGTCGGCGTTGGTGGCGGCGCCGAAGCTCGATCCGCTCGCCAGCACGCCGCCGACCGCGCCGGCCTCGGTGGTGAGCGTGATGTAAGGCGTCACCCGCTCCTCGTTCGCGACCGCGGAGATGCCCTCCGGCGCGCCGACGCCGAGGTTGACCACGCCGTTCGGCGGCAGCTCGAAGGCGGCGCGGCGGGCGATGACCTTTCGGGCGTCCAGCGCGGCCTTCGCCATGTTGGCGACCGGCACGCGGATCTGCCCGGCGAGCGCCGGGTTGTGCACGACGCCGTAGTTCATGCGGTGCTGTTCGGGCTCGGCCACGACGACGCAGTCCACCAGGATGCCCGGCACGCGCACGTCCTTCGGCAACAGGAAGCCGTCGTCGACGATGCGCTCCACCTGCGCGATGACGATGCCGCCGTTGTTGCGGGCCGCCATGGCCTGGGCCAGCACGTCGAGGGTCAGCGCCTCCTTCTCCATGGAGATGTTGCCATGGGGGTCGGCGCTGGTGCCGCGGATGAGCGCCACGTCGATCTTGGTGGCCTTGTAGAACAGCCACTCCTCGCCCGCGACCTCGACCACGTCGACGATGTCCTGCTGGGTGACGTCGTTCACCCGGCCGCCGCCCTGGCGCGGATCCACATAGGTGTGCAGGCCGACCTTGGAGAACAGGCCGGGCTGGCCGGCGGCGCAGGCGCGGTAGAGCTGGGAAATGACGCCCTGGGGCAGGTTGTAGCCCTGAATCTTGTTGTCCCGGGCCGCCTCGGCCACCTTGGGCATGCGGCCGAAATTGGCGGCGATCACGCGGCCGAGCAGGCCTTCGTGGTGCAGGCGGCCGGTGCCGAGCCCCTTCGAGTCGCCCGCGCCCGCGGTCATGATCAGCGTCAGGTTCTTCGGCTGCTGCGTGTCGACGAAGCGTTTCTCGATCGCGGCGTGCAGCGCCTCGGGAATGCAGCTCTGCACGAAGCCGGTGGTGGTGACCACGTCGTTGTCCCGAATCAGAGCCACCGCCTGATCGGCCGTGATGACCTTGTTCTTTTTCATCTGGGCCAAACCGCGTCCCTCCCGCCTGTGTCTCGCGCCGCCGTCGGCGCAGGGCCATGACAGCGCGCCGAAGCAGTCTCTAACGCTTCGAAGAACGACGGTAAATCGCGCCCAAAGGCGTCGCAATGCAGCAAATGTCGCAGTTTTAGGCAAAGACAGGCAAGAGAAGACATCTGGCATACTGGATGCCTCAATATCGTTCTCCGCATCTGAACTGCGTGTTTCAGTTTTTCTTCTAGGAAGCCGCATATTCCCTTAAGCTGCAATGCACGCGATCGTCGCCGTTTCCGTTGGAATCCCGGCGGGCGGCGCTGACGCCCATGGCTTGCGCCCGCGCATCCTCGTGTTTGCACCGCAGCATGACGTCTTAGACTTTCAGGGGAGTTTCGACGGCTTGACGCGGAGGATGCTTCGCGCGTCGCCTGCGACGTTCCGGCGCACCCCTTGGCGGATAACGCGCGAAACGCGCCGTCCCTTGCGGCGATACGCCCTGCTTCGTACTGCTCTCAGGTCATTCCCGCGCGCCGTGACGCCGGGCGGACGCTTTGGGGAGCCGGGCCGTCGCATGGGCGTTGTGGTCGCCGTCTATGGAGAGCCCCACGGGCGCGTGGGGGCGCGGCCGCGGGGGAGCGCCACGGTCCATGATTCACAGGCTCGCACGCCGCAGGGCCGGCGCATCGCGCGCGGTCGCCTCGCACATGGCTGAGGCCCCGCGCGTGTGGGCGCTGCTCGGCCGGCGCGCGGGCGACAACCGGCAGGTGCTCACTCTGGCCGAGGCCGCCGGCCTGCCGTTCGAGGCCAAGCCGCTGCGCTTCAATCCCGGACGCGCGCTGCCCACCCTGCTGCGGCGGGGCTCGCTGCACACGCTGACGCTCGAGTCCCGCGCCCTCGTGGCGCCGCCCTGGCCGGACGTGGTGATCGCCGCCGGCAAGCGCTCCGCGCCGATCGCGCTCTGGATCCGCATGGCGTCCGGCGGCCGGACGCGGCTCGTGCATGTGGGACGCCCCTGGGCGCCGCTGTCCTGGTTCGACCGCGTCGTCACCACCGCGCAATACGGCCTGCCGGCGCGCGCCAACGTGATCCGCAACACGCTGCCGCTGGCCCATGCGCCCGCCGAGGCCGAGGCGATTCCGCCGGCGCTCGCAGCGCTCCCGTCGCCCCGGCTCGTGCTGCTCGCCGGCGGATCGAGCCGCCCGCTCATGCTCGACGCCGCCGAGGCCCGCC
>NZ_JBHTMX010000207.1:0-4904 GCF_042679725.1 Methylopila musalis | reverse complement strand
CGGCCGGCGGCGCGGGGTCGGACGCGGGCTCCGACCCGCTGCGCGAGACTGCGCCGGGCGCCGGCGGCGACGGGCTGTCGACCAACGACATGAACTCCATCTTGAAGGGCCAGTGACGCCGCGCGCGAAAAACGCTCTGCCGGGCGCAGGGACCCTGCGGAAGGGGTCGTCCGGACCCTGCAATCAAAGGATCGACGCCATGCCGTCCTCACCGTCCGTCCGCTTCGATCTCGGCGCGTCGATGCTCGCGCTCGTGCTCGCCGCGACCTCCGTCCCGGCCCTGGCCCAGACCGATCCGCTGACGGAGGCGCCCGGCGCCGCCCGCCCGGCCGTGGAGGCGCCCGCGGGGCCTGCGGCCGAGGCGCAGGGCGCGGCCGAGGAGCGCGCGACGGTGAACCCCACCGCGAACGAGATCATCCGCTCGCTCGCCCCCTTCGCGGACGGCAATCCCAACGCGCCGCGCCGCTACCGGGACGTGGACACCGACGGTGGCCGCGCCCGCGTGGACTATGGCCGCGCGATCGATCTCACCGTGTTCTTCGCCTATGACAGCGCGACGCTGACGCCGGAGGCGCGCATCCAGCTGGAGCCGCTCGGCCGCGCCCTGCAGTCAGAGCGGCTGGCCCGCCACCGCTTCCTACTCGCCGGCCACACCGACGCCGCCGGCGACCGCCGCTACAACCAGCGCCTGTCGTTCCGCCGGGCGCTCGAGGTGAAGGCCTATCTGGTCGAGGCCTACGGCATCCGCCCCGGCCGGCTGCAGGTGGTGGGCTGGGGCTTCTCGCGCCTGAAGAGCCCGGAGGCGCCGCTGTCGCGGGTCAACCGCCGGGTCGAGGTGGCGCTGATCGCGCCCGCGCGCGGCTCCCGCGCCGACGAGCCGTCCGCCGGCTGGGAGCAGGCCGCCTTCGGGCCCGGCTGCGGGTTCGAGGAGATCCGCGATCCGCGCCTGCGCAAGCCGCTCGACCTCGACGATTTCGCCGCCGCGCCCGCCGCCGTCTGCGCGGCCGCGCTCGACATGGACGACCTGACGACCTACGCGCCGCGCCGCTGACGCCGGACACCCTTCGGACGGGAGACGACCCTCATGCTGACGAAGACCCTTTCGGCCATGGCCGGCCTCGCTTTCGCGGCCCTCGCCCTCGCCCCGGCGCCCGCTTCGGCGCAGACCAAACCCAACATCGTGGTGATGGGCGAGGACGCCGACCAGGACAGCGTGCCGCGCGGCAACCGCATCTTCAACCGGGTGATTACGGAACTGTCCGAGACCATGAACCTGCGCGGCTACAGCGTCTATGACGAGACCGCGGTGGCGATGGGGATCACCCAGCCCGGCCGCGTGCGGCGCCGGGACGCGGAGCTGATCGACGTGGCGCGCGCGGTGCAGCAGCCGCCGCTGGACGTGGTGGTGGTGTTCCAGATCTACGCCTCGGCGCAGAAGTCGTCCTATTCGGACATCGTGCGCCCGGAGGTCCGGGTCGCGGGCCGCCTGCTCAACGTGCGCACCGGGCAGGGGCTCGGCTCGTTCGAGGTGGCGGGCCAGCAGCTTCCGCCGCTGCCGCAGGGCTGCGACCGGGCCTGCCTGCTCGAAAAGGTCGGCGCGGAGGCGAAGACGCTGGCGGCCGACCTGTCCTCGGCGCTGACCGCCAAGCTCGACGGCTTCATCGCCGCGGGCGGCCGGGCGGACGCCGGCGCCGTCACCGACGTCCCGTCCCAGGCGCCGGCCGCGGGCGGCGACGCCTGCGGCGGCCTGCCGACCGCCTATGTGCTGCGCCTGACCGGCTTCTCGCCGACCGAGCTGCAGGCGATCGAGGAATACGCCGCCGCCTTCAGCTGCTACGGCTCCCACCGCCCGGTGCGGGCCTCGGGATCGCAGGCGGAATACTGGTACGAAAGCCGCTCGGACAGCGCCCGCCTCAACCGCAACCTGCGCCTGATGCTGGAGCACATGGGCGCCGAGGGGCAGGTCACCTTCTCGGGCAACACCTTCAGCGTCACCAAGGTCGCGACGCGCTGACGCCGAACGACCAGGGGCCTGTTCCTTAAGGCGGCGGCCGATGGCCACTGCCTTTCGCGGCGCGGCGTCAGTCGTCGCGCGCGCAGGCGCCGATCACGCGGCGCACCTCCAGCCGGGGCGGGCGGCTGAAGCGGCCCTCGACGATCAGGCAGCCGTCGATGGTCCAGGCGGCGCGGACCCGGTCGAGGTCCTCTTTCGCGCCGACGAGCGGCGGCGGGGTCGGACCCGCGAACATCGGCCGGCCGAAGCGCGGCGCTCCGGGCGTCCCGGCGGCGGTGACGCCGATGCGCGGGCAGGGCTCCTTCACGCACAGGATGCCGGTGCCGCCGATCCGCAGCCGGCCCTCGAACGACGGATCGCCGGGCTGCGCGACGCCGGCTCCGGGCGCGGCCATGATCGCCACGGCGGCGGCGCAGGCGAGGGCGCGACGGCGTCCGGTCATGGTCATGGCTCCGCTCCTGCTCTCGTCACGCGATCATCACGACATAAAACTTCCCTGCGGCCGACGCGACCCCGAAACCGGCTCTCGCCGCCGCAGGCAAGCGACGAGCGCCGTTCAAGGCGCCGCAGAGGAGGAAGCGCCATGACGTCGTTCTGGACACGCCTGTTCGGAGGCGGGGACGACAGCGCCGCGCCGTCGGCGGCTCCCGCGCCGGACGCCGGGCTCGACCACGCCGCCGTGCTCGAACGCGCCCGCGCCGAACTTGAACTCAAGACCGCCGCTCACGACCGAACCTGGGCGCTCGCCTCCGCAGCCTGGGCGGTGGACCTGCAGCAGGGCGAGATCGTGTTCACGGCCCCGGACGGACGGCGTGTGACGGCGCCGGTTCAGGTCATCGGCACTCTGGACCCGGACACGGGCGCGTGGATGTGGGGCTGGGACCACCCCTCCGTCGCCGAGCCGATCGGGCGGGCGGCGGCGGCCGTTCGGGACTACGGCGCCGAGCGGGGCCTTGCGGAGCTGACCACGCGCGTCGTCGACTGCGACGAGGCCAGGGCCTGGGAGTTCACCGCGCTCGCCGCCCATCTCGCCGGCGCCCAGGGCGGCTACCGGGGCGCGGCCGGCGCCACGCTGGTGTTCATGACGTTCGGGACCGTCACCCTGTCCGCGGGCGACAGCGCGCCGACGCCGCCGGCCGATTTCGGCGCCGGTCTCACCCCCGTGGACGACCCGGCGCCCGAGGCGCTGGTGCGCGCCTATCTCGGCGACATCTTCGCGATCGAGACCGCCCATCGCGACCGACCGGACGGGGAGCGCGGCGGCCATGTCCACGCCGCGGTCGCCGCGATGCAGCCGGTCTATGACCGCTACTGGCGGCGCGACGACGACTACTGGCGACCGGCCTCGGTGTCGTCGCGGCCGGAGTCCGATCTCTCGCTCACCCACGACTGGCGGACCTATTCGCGCGGGCCGGACCGGTGGCGGGTGGCCTATGTGCGCGACATCGGCGTGCGCCTGCCCCGCGCCTATGACGTGGAGCGCTTCCCCGACGGGCTGAAGATCGTGGACGCGCTGTTCTGAGCCGCGATCCGGCTCAGGAGCCGGGCAGCGGCGGCAGCGTCACCACCCCGCGGGCGTCCCGCACGTCCCGCAGCAGCTCCAGCTCCGACGCCGCGCGCGCGCTGAGGTCGTAGCGCATGCGCACGGCGACGTCGCTCCGGCAGGGCGGCTTGCCCGTCCAGTTGGCGCAGGCCAGCACATAGGTGCGGATCACGTCCGTGCGCTCCGGATCGAGCGTTGTGCGGAAGGCGGGGGTCTGGGCGCGCGCGGCCTCGAAGCCCGGCTGGGCGTCGAGGAACCTCTTGGCGGCGGCGGCCAGCTCCGTGTCGAGCTCCTGCCGCACGCGGAAGTCCGGCGCGAAGCGCAGCCCGACGGGCGTGGCCTCGGGTCCCTCCACCTTCAGCGTCTGGATGTAGAGCGCGGCGCGCTCGTCGCCGGAGGGCGCGCGGGTCTCGAAGGTCAGCCGCTTCGGCGGCGCCACGGGGCCGCTGCGGGCGGTGGGGATGATCGCGACCGACAGAAACGCCGCCCGGTCGCGCCACGGCAGGTCGCGGCGGGCGCGGGCGTAACCCGCGGCGCAGGCGGTCAGCCGCTCTTCCGTCGCCCGCCGCGTCGCCGTGGTGAGATCGGTCGCGACCCTAAGGCTCGCGCCCACGCTAGGCGGCGAATGGCGCGGCGTCTGGAGCGCGAGCCGTCCCACCTCCAGCGCGGGGACGCCGCAGGCGCGGAACGCGGCGTCGAGCGCCTTCAGCTCCGCCCCCTGCGCCACGCCATACTCATACGCGGCGACCAGCTTGTCTTCGCAGGGCGACCCGCGCACGCAGGTCGCCGGGTCCTTGTCCACCGCGAAGCGGATGCGCGTCACCGGATCGCCCCGCACCGCGAAGATGACGTCGTAGCCGCCGTCCTCCTTCAGCCGCCAGCGCGTGTCGTGGACCTCAAGCCGTCCGGGATAGAGCGCCTCCGCCAGCGTCTCGGCGGCGGCGACGCTGTCGCGTTTCCGCTCGCCGCAGCCTGCGAGCGTGAGCGCGCAGGCGGCCAGCGCGAGTGCGCCCGCGACACGGCGCAGCGGGAAGGGGCGCGCGGCGGTTGGCCTGCTCACCGCTGGGCCGCCTGTCCGGCGCGATGGCGCTCGATCAGGATCCTGCGCTTGGCCTCTTGGGCCTGCCGCAGGCCGATCTCGTGGCCCTTCTGGCGGATCCACGCGTCCGCCGCCGCCTTGCCCTGCTGGCTCAGCCGCCGGTTGTACTCCGGCCGGAAGCGCTCGCCCATGGCGGCGATCTGGGCTTGCGACGGCGTGTGCCGGGCGCGTTCCGCGGCGGTGGGCTTCAGGGCGCGGATTTCGGCCGCGGTCGGCTCGTAGGGCCTGGCGCGCGCCGCCGGCGGGGC
>NZ_JBHTMX010000206.1:0-4931 GCF_042679725.1 Methylopila musalis | reverse complement strand
CGGGGGCGTTCGCGTCCGGGCCTGCGGCCTGCGCGGCGTCGACGCCCGCGGCGCGCTTGGCGGACATCATGTCCGCGTCCGGGGTCACGGCCGCCGCGTCGACGCCGGTGGCGTCCGCCACGCGGCGGGTGAGGGTCGAAAACTCCATCGCCTTGAGGAAGGCCACCAGCCGGGCCGGGTTCGGGGCCTCCACCGCGAGATCGCCGAGCGGCGTGTCCAGCGGCACGTTCCGGTCGAGCGTGACCAGCGTCTTCGACAGCCGCGCCAGATCGGCGCTGGCGAGCAGGTTCTCGCGCCGCTTGGGCTGCTTGATCTCGGAGGCGTGGGCGAGCAGCGTCTCGAGGTCGCCGTACTCGGCCAGAAGCTGGGCCGCGGTCTTGGCGCCGATCCCCGGCACGCCGGGAATGTTGTCCACCGAGTCGCCGGTCAGGGCCTGCAGGTCGATCATCTTGTCCGGGCCGACGCCGAACTTCTCGAACACCTCGTCCGGGCCGATCCGCTTGTCCTTCACCGGATCGAGCATGACCACGCCGCCGCCGATGAGCTGGAACAGGTCCTTGTCCGAGCCGACGATGGTGACCTCGGCCCCCGCCTCCGCCGCAAGCCGGGCGTAGGTGGCGATCAGGTCGTCCGCCTCGTAGCCGCCCTGCTCCAGCGCCGGGATGGAGAAGGCGCGGGTGGCGGTGCGGATCAGCGGGAACTGCGGGATCAGGTCCTCGGGCGGCTCGGACCGGTTGGCCTTGTAGTCGGCGTAGAGGTCCTTGCGGAACGTGGTCTCGGACTTGTCGAACACCACCGCGAGATGGGTGGGATCGACCCAGCCGGCGTCGCGCAGCAGCTTCCACAGCATGTTGCAGAAGCCGGACACCGCGCCCACCGGCAGCCCGTCGGACGGGCGCGTCAGGGGCGGCAGCGCGTGAAAGGCGCGGAAGATGTAGGAGGAGCCGTCCACGAGGACGACGTGGTCGCCTTTGGCGACGTCGCGGCTTGGCATGCGGTCTCGGCCTGGTCCCGGAGGGCGTCGGGCCGGACTATACGGCGCGGGAGCCGGAAGGAAACCCGATCCCGCGGCGACGCGGCCGGGAAGGCCCGACGCCGCGGGAGGAAATCGGAAGGGCCGAAGCCGCGGGGGGTGCGCTCCAGCCCTTCCTGCGACGCCGCCGTCAGGCGGCGACGCTCACTTACCTTCGATCGTGAGGGACTTGCCGGTTTCGGCCGAAAACTCCGTGCTGCCGGGCGTGTAGCCGTTCAGCGAGAGAATGTAGGCCAGCAGCGGATCGAGCTGCTCGTCCTTGAGCGACTTCGGCGCGGTCTGCGGCATGAAGTCGTGGATCCAGGTGCGAACGTCCGCAGCCGTCTGGCCGCCGAAGTGCGACTTGAACTGGTCGCCGACGAGGGCCGGGCCCAGAGCGCCCTTGCCTTCCTTGGCGTGGCAGGTGCGGCAGTGCGTGTTGTACTCGGACAGGCCCTTCTTGACCTGCGCCTCGGTGAACGGACCTTCCGCGGCGAAGGCCGGCGAGGCGAACAGCGCGGCTCCGACGACGAGGCCTGCAAAAGCCCTCATAACGTACTCCCTATCTCTCGAACGTGTCGCTCACGTTTGCGATAGGTCGTACATACCAAGGGACGGCGGCCCCAATGTGAACTTTTTCTAGTTACAAAGCCCATCTGCGTCGAGCTGTCGCGGTTGGGCATATCGCCCAAGCGCGAATGTGCTCATTCCGCAGGCTGCGCGCGCCTATCGCTCCTGGGCCGGTCGATGTGGAAGGCGGCCGGCCGCTCAAATAGGAACCGGCCCCATCCGGTGCGCCGGACCAGCCATTCCAGCGCCAGCGGCGCCGTCACGGCGACCACCGTCACGATGACGGAGATCCAGCCGATGTCGGGAATCACGCCGAGCTTGAGCAGGAGGGTGCGGGTGGCGGCCATGGGCAGGAAGAAGGCGAGATAGACCGCGATCGACCGCTCGCCGGCGTAGCGCAGCGGCTCGCCCGCCACGGTGCCGGTGAGGAGCGCGGCGAGCGTCACCACCGCTGCGGCGCCGACCAGGCCGAGCGCCAGGCTGATGACCGGCAGTTCGGACACGCCGCCGAACACCGCGGCGCCGTTGACGAGCGCCCAGACGACGAGCCCTACGACCGCCAGTCCCGCATGGGCGCGGGCCTTCTCCGCCAGCGCGAAGATGTAGGGCGCGCCGTACCAGCCGAGCAGCACGTAGACGAGGCGGGCGCAGAACTCGTCGGGGATGGTCCAGCCGGTGTGGATCGGCGCGATCTCCAGCGCCGCCGCGAAGCCCAGCACCAGCGCCGGCGGAACCCGGCGCACCAGCTTCGCGAACACGAAGAAGATCGGCAGGATGTAGATGAACCAGAGCGTGCCGAACGGCTCCACCAGCGCCAGAAGGAACTGTTCGCCCACGGCGCCGGGGCCGTCGGACAGCGCCAGCCCCGGCCATTTGAACGCGCCCTGGATCAGCAGCCACAGCACATAGAAGTAGAGGAAGTGCACGGCCTTGCGGTCGAGATAGGTCCGCCAGTCGCGGTCGATGACGAGCGCCAGGAACAGCCCTGAGATCAGGAAGAAGTCCGGCATGCGGAACGGGCGCGCGAAGGCGACCACATAGGTCATGAAGCCGGTTTCGCCCGCCGCCTTCTCGACGCCGAGCACCGAATGCATCATCACCACCATGACGATGCAGAAGCCCTTGGCCACGTCGACCCAGTCGACGCGGGGGCGGGCGGCGGTGAATGCGGGGCTGTGGCTCATGGCGGTCCGGCTCCGGCGGAGATCTTCCGCCAGTGTGCTCTCAAAACCGGTTCAGAAACGTGAAAGACCGCCGGAGAAATCGCCGGTCGGGCGCAAGATTGTCTTAAACGCCGTCGCTCAGTCCCGCCCCGCTCAGCACCGCCTTGCGCACCAGATCCTGCAGCGTGCTGACGCGCAGCTTCTCCTTCAGGCTGGAGCAGGTGTTGGCGACCGTCTTGTAGCTCACGCCGAGCCCGTCCGCGATCTGGGCGTAGGACTTGCCCTCGCCGAGCAGCGCCAGCGTCTGCAGCTCGCGCGCGGTGAGGTCGCTGCGCTCGCGCCGCTGGCGGGAGCCAAGCAGCGCCACCTGCACCGCCATGTCGTGCGCGATGTAGGGCTGGTTGCGCCGCACCTTCTCGATCGCCTCGAGGAAGGTCTTCGGCCCGGTGTCCTTGGCGAGGAAGCCGGTGGCGCCGGCTTTCAGCGCGCGGCTCGCGATCACCGGGTCGCCGTGCATGGAGAACACGAGGATCGGCGTGCCGCCGTCGCGCACCCGCAGGCGCTTGATCAGCGACAGGCCGGCGAGGCCCGCGCCGCGGATGGCGAGATCGACGATGATCAGGTCGGGCTTGGCCCGGCGGTAGATCTGGAAGCCGGACAGGGCGGTGCCCGCCTCCAGCACCTGATCGAAGCCGGCGTCCAGCAGCACCCGGCGGCACCCCTCCAGCACGATGGGGTGGTCGTCGATGATCAGGGCGGAGGTCATTCGGGTCGGGCTCCGGGATCGGGCGCGCGGTCGAGCGGGGCGAGCGCGTCCAGGGTCGCGCCGCGGCCCGGCGCGCCGTTCAGGGATAAGCGTCCGCCGAGCGCCTGGAGACGCTCGCTGAGGCCGATGAGGCCGAGGCCGGGCGGCGTGGTTTCAGTTGCGAGGCCGTCGCCGTCGTCGCGCACGCGGATCAGCAGCGCCGGGCCGCCGTCGTCGTCGCGGGCGGGCGCCACCGTCACGTCGATGCGCTGGGCGCGGCCATGGCGCAGGGCGTTGGTCACGCCCTCCTGCACGCAGCGATAGGCGGTGAGGTCCACGGCCTCGCCGTAGCCGTCCTCGATGTCGGACGCCTCCAGCGCGAAGCGGCGGTCGGGATGGTGGCGCTCGAAGTCGGTGATCAGGCCGGCGAGCACGTCCGCGAGCGGCGCCTCGCCGAGCGCGATCGGCCGCAGCCGCCGCAGCAGGCGACGGTTGGCGTCGGACAGCCGGGCCGAGATTTCGGTCACGGCGCGCAGCCGCTCCGGCGCGGTGGCGGGCAGGACGCCCGCGGGCGCGCGGCCGATGTCGCGTTCGAGCGAGCCCAGATTGGCCCGCAGGCCGAACAGGCAGGGGCCGAGCTCGTCGTGCAGGTCGGCGGCGATCTGGCGGCGCTCGTCGTCCTGCAGCGTCACCATGCGGCGCGACAGCCGTCGGTTGGTGGCCTGCTCCGCGGCGAGCGCCCCGGCGAGCGCGTTGAAGCGCTCCGCCAGCACCGCGAGCTCCGCGCTCGCCGGCACCGGCAGGCGGCGGTCGAGCCGGCGCCGCTCCAGATCCGACAGTCCGCCGGCCAGCGCCCGCAGCGGCGCGAGCACCCGGCCGAGCGCCACCGAGAAGGCGGCGAGCGCGATCGCGTTCAGCGTCACGAACAGCGCGGCGAGGGAGACCAGATCCTCCCACACCTCCTGCACCTCGTCGGAGGCCTCGCCGTGGATCACCACCTGGCCCGCCGTCTCGCCGTTGATGGCGACCGGGATCACGCGGCGTTCGGGCGCGGAGGCGATCAGCGATTCGAACCAGCGCGGCGCGTCGCCCTCTCGAACGCCCGCCGGGCGCTGGGGCTCCTGCGCGTCGATCTCGCGCCCGGCGGCGTCCAGCACCACCACGCGCACATGGCGCACGCCCGTGAGCCCGAGCTTCACGTCCTCCATGGACCGGAGCCGGCCCACGTCGCGCTGCATGCGCATCAGCGTCTCGCGCACGAAGGGCTCCGCGATCTCCAGCGACGACGCGATCTCCACCCGCGTGGCCTCGCGCGCGTTGAGCACGGTCACCACGGCGGCCGCGAGGCAGCAGGCGATGTCGATCGCGGCCACGATCGCGAGGATGCGCAGGCGCAGCGAGCGCGCCGGGCGCAGGGCGGGCGCGTCGCCGGCCCGCGCGG
>NZ_JBHTMX010000205.1:0-4935 GCF_042679725.1 Methylopila musalis | reverse complement strand
CGCCCAGCGGCTGGCGCAGGTGGCCGAGACCCGGGGCGAGGCCGAGAAGGCGCAGGCGGCCGAGGCGTTCGATCCGCTCGACGCGGCCGAGCCCGAGGTGGCGGCCCCCGCCGCCCCCGTGGACCGTGGCGTGGCCGCCCGCGTGGAGCTTGCGCTGCGCGACGACCGGGTCGATTTCTTCCTGCAGCCGGTGGTGTCGCTGCCGAACCGCCGCGTCACCCATTACGAGGGCCTGTCGCGCCTGCGCGAGCCGGACGGCATCGCGCTGCCCGAGGAGTTCCTGGAGGTGGCGGCGGCCGAGGGTCATCTGCCCGAGATCGACCGCCGGGCGGTGATGCGCGGCCTGAAAGTCGCGGAGCGCCTGCAGGCGAGCGGCCGCAACATCGGCCTGTTCATCAACGTCTCGCCCCAGACGCTGGGCGACGACCGCGCCCTGTCCGACTTCGTGGAGCGCATCGACGCCAATCCGGACCTCGCCCGGGCGGTCACGCTGGAGCTGGCGCAGGAGGCCTTCGACGGGCTGGCGCTGGCGGAGCGCGAGGCGCGCAAGGCGCTGACCGAGCGCGGCGTGCGCTTCTCCATCGACCATGTGACGGACCTGCGCCTCGACCCGCGCGATCTGGAGCGGCGGGGCGTGCGCTTCGTGAAGATATCGGCCGCGACCCTGCTCGCGCCGGACGCGGCGCGCGGGCTGTCCATCCACCCGTCCGACCTCGCCAACCTGCTGGCGCGCCACGGCGTCGATCTGATCGTGACGCATGTGGAGGACGAGCGCATCGTCCCCGAGCTGCTCGACCACGACGTCAAGGCCGCGTCGGGCCACCTGTTCGGCGTGCCGCGCCCGGTGCGCGACGACGCCGGCGACGGCGCGCGCTCGGACGAAACGCCGCGCCGCTTCGCCCCCCGGCCGCTCGTCGTGCGCGGTTGACGGGGCCGCGGCGGGGCCTTAGCCGGTGCTGATGTCCGACGCCTCCTCGCCCGTCTACGCCCGCTTCGCGCCGCTCGCCTCCGCCTACGACGTCGCGCTCTGCGACGTCTGGGGCGTGCTCCACGACGGGCTGACGGCGCACGCCGCCGCGGCCGACGCGCTGACGCGGTTCCGCGCCCAGGGCGGGGCGGTGGTGCTGGTCTCCAACGCGCCGCGCGCCTCCGACTGGGTGATCTCCCATCTCGACGGCTACGGCGTGCCCCGCAGCGCCTGGGACGCGGTGGTGACCTCCGGCGACGTCACCCGGCACATGCTGGCCGAGCGCGGGCTGACCCGCGTGCACCACATCGGGCCGGACCGGGATCTGCCGCTGTTCGACGACGACACGCTGGAGCTTGTCGGGCCCGACGAGGCGCCGATCGTGGTGGTGACCGGCCTCGTGGACGATTCCCGCGAGGTTCCGGAGGACTACCGCGCCCGGCTCGATGCGCTGAAGGAGCGCGGCGCGCCGATGATCTGCGCCAATCCCGATCTCGTAGTTCAGATCGGCGACACGCTGCTGTGGTGCGCGGGCTCCATCGCCGACATGTACCGCGACATGGGCGGCGAGACCCATTACGCCGGCAAGCCCTACGCCCCGGTCTACGACGCGGCGCTGTCGCTCGCGACCGACATCCTCGGCCGCCACGTGGAGCGCGGGCGCGTCATCGCCATCGGCGACGCGGTGCGGACCGATCTCGCCGGCGCGGTCAATTTCGGGGTGGACTGCCTGTTCGTAGCGGACGGCATCCATGCGGAGGAGCTCGGCCGCGGCGCGCCGGACCCGGAGAAGCTCGCGGCGCTGTTCTCGGCCCACGGGCTGCACCCGGTCGCCGTGTCGCCCCAGCTCATCTGGTGAGGATCGCCGGCCGGCGATCCTGATCCGGATCGGCGTATCCGTCCGTCACGCCTGACGACGCCGCGAGGGCTAACGCCCTCGCGGCGTCGTCAGGCCGTCACTCCTCCAGCCGCGCCACCGCCCGCCAGCCGATGTCGCGCCGGCAGAAGCCGTCCGGCCAGTCGATCGCGTCCACCGCGGCGTAGGCGCGGGCCTGCGCCTCGCGCACGTCCGCGCCGGTCGCGGTCACGGCCAGCACCCGACCGCCGTTCGCCGTCAGCCGTTCGCCGTCGCGGGCCGTGCCCGCATGGAACACGGTGACGCCGTCGCGGGCCGCCGCCGCGGCGAGGCCCTTGATCTCCGAACCCTTGGCGTAGGCGCCCGGATAGCCCTTCGCGGCCATGACCACGGTGAGCGCCGCGTCCGCCGAGAAGGCGGGCGCCCTATCCTCGAGTCGGCCGTCCACGGCGGCGAGCAGCAGCTCAAGCAGGTCGTCCTTCAGCCGGGGCAGCACCACCTGCGCCTCCGGGTCGCCGAAGCGCACGTTGTATTCGACCAGCCGCGCCGCGCCGCCCTCGATCATCAGGCCGGCGTAAAGGAAGCCCACGAACGGCGTCCCGGCCGCCTTCATGGCGGCGATGGTGGGGCGCACGATCTCGGCCATGGCGCGCTCGGCGATCTCGGGCGTCAGCACCGGGGCCGGGGAATAGGCGCCCATGCCGCCGGTGTTGGGGCCTTCGTCGCCGTCATAGGCGCGCTTGTGGTCCTGCGCGTCACCGAACAGCAGGGCGGTCTCGCCGTCGCACAAGGCGAACAGGCTCGCCTCCTCGCCGGTCATGAACTCTTCGATCACGGCCTCCGCGCCCGCGTCCGCGAAGATGGCCTCGACGGCGTCGGTCGCCTCCTCGATCGACATCGCGACGGTGACGCCCTTGCCGGCGGCGAGGCCGTCGGCCTTCACCACCACCGGCGCTCCGAAGGCGTCGAGCCCTGCGCGGGCCTCGTCCAGGCTCGTCGCCCGGCGGAAGCCCGCGGTCGGCAGATCGTGGGCGGCGCAGAGCTCCTTGGTGAAGGCCTTGGAGCCTTCGAGGCGGGCGGCGGCGGCGGTGGGGCCGAAGGCCTTGATCCCGACCTCCGCCAGCCGGTCCACCACGCCGAGCACCAGCGGGACCTCGGGGCCGACGACGACCAGATCGACCTTTTCCGCCTGGGCCAGCGCCACCACGCCGTCGATGTCGTCCACGGCCACGTCGCGCAGCTCCGCGTGGCGGGCGACGCCGGGATTGCCGGGGGCCGCGATCAGCTTCGTCAGCTTCGGGCTTTTCGCGAGCGTCGCCGCCAGCGCGTGTTCGCGGCCGCCGGAGCCGAGCAGGAGAACGATCATGGCAGCCTCGCGCGAAGGGATGAGGGGTGGGGACGTCGCGGGCCCTATCTAGACCAGCCGTGCGCGAACGAAAACGCCCCGGACCATGCCGGGGCGTCGAAGCGGACGTTCGATCGGGGGCCGCGAGCGGCGCGCCGTCACTCGACGATGACTTTGCCCTTCATCATCGGATGCGGCGTGCAGATGTAGCTGTACTCGCCGGCGGTGTTGAACTTCACGGTCCAGGTGGCGTCGGTCGCCAGCATCTTGCCCTGGGCGTTCGGCGCGCCCTTGGCCGGGCCCTGACGGAAGTGGACGTTGTGGGCCATGGTGTCCTTGTTGGTCCAGGTCACCGAGTCGCCCGCCTTGATTTTGATCTCGGGGGTGCCGAAGGCCATCTTGTCGATGACGATGGCGTTGGCGCTCGGCGCGCCGCCTTCGACGATTTCGATCGCGTCGGCGGCGTGGGCCGCGCTGAAGGGAAGCGCGAGGCAGAACGCGGCCAGAACAGCGGTGCGCATGGAGTTCTCCTTGGGTGCCTGCGATCTCCGGGCGTGGGGGATCCAAGATGAAGCCCGGACATCATGTTGGGCGCCGCGTGAACCTGGAAGGATTCCAGCCGGTTCCGCAGCGTCTTGACGTGGGGCGCGTCAGCCGGATGTCTTTACCGCGGCCGGCCGTTGCGCCGCGTCTTCAAATAAGACTTTTATAACGACGGCAAGGCCTCGCGAGCGCGCGAGCGAAAATGTGATCCGCCTGTTATTCTTATTATTCAAAGCGGCGGTCGGCGGCGCGGCGGTCGGCGGCGCCCCGCTGCCGGTCGCCTTTCCCGCGCGGGCGCCTTAAACGGGAAGGGGACCGCAGCCGCAGGGATTCCATGCCGCCGAAGGACACGCCCACCAACGCCCCGGACGTCACGGTTTCGGAGCTGTCGCAGGCGCTGAAGCGCACGGTCGAAGACGCGTTCGGCTATGTGCGCGTGCGCGGCGAAATCTCAGGCTATCGCGGCCCGCACTCCTCGGGCCACGCCTATTTCGCGCTCAAGGACGAGGGCGCCAAGATCGACGCCGTGGTCTGGCGCGGCTCGTTCTCCAAGCTCCGGTTCAAGCCGGAGGAGGGCATGGAGGTGATCGCCACCGGGCGGCTCACCACCTATCCGGGCAAGTCCGCCTACCAGATCGTGATCGACGCGCTGGAGCCGGCCGGCGTCGGCGCGCTGATGGCGCTGCTGGAGGAGCGCCGCCGCAAGCTCGCGGCCGAGGGCCTGTTCGACCGGGAGCGCAAGCGGCCGATTCCCTTCCTGCCGGAGGTCATCGGCGTGGTGACCTCGCCCACCGGCGCCGTCATCCGCGACATCCTGCACCGTGTGTCGGACCGGTTCCCCCGCCGGGTGCTGGTGTGGCCGGTGCGGGTGCAGGGCGAGACCGCGGCGGCGGAGGTGGCGGCGGCCATCCGCGGTTTCAACGCGCTCGCGCCCGGCGGCCCCATTCCCCGGCCGGACGTGCTGCTGGTGGCCCGCGGCGGCGGCAGCCTGGAGGACCTCTGGGCCTTCAACGAGGAGATCGTGGTGCGCGCCGCGGCGGAGAGCGCCATTCCGCTGGTCTCGGCGGTCGGCCACGAGACCGACACCACCCTGATCGATTTCGCCGCCGACGTGCGGGCGCCGACGCCGACCGCCGCCGCCGAGATGGTGACGCCGGTGCGCGCCGACCTTTTGGCGACGGTCGCCGAGCGCGGCGCGCGGCTGAAGGGCGCCGCGCTGCGTGG
>NZ_JBHTMX010000204.1:0-4951 GCF_042679725.1 Methylopila musalis | reverse complement strand
CGGCCGCTCGACGGCGCGGCGGTGGAGCGCGCGCCGGGCGCCCTGCCCGAGGACTGAGACCGCCCCACCCGCGGCTTGACGCCGCCGCCCGCGCCGCGTTCAGTGCCGGCCCGGAGAGAGCCGACATGACCGCCGTCACCCTGATCGACAACTACGACAGCTTCACCTGGAACGTGGTGCACGCCATCGGCGCGCTCGGCGCGGAGGTGACGGTGCGCCGCAACGACAAGGTGACGGTGGACGAGGTGATGGCCTCGAAGCCCGACGCGATCGTGATCTCGCCCGGCCCCTGCACGCCCCGCGAGGCCGGCGTCTCCTGCGAGCTGATCGCGCGGGCGGCCGAGACGACCCCGATCCTCGGCGTCTGCCTCGGCCATCAGGCGATCGGCGAGGTGTTCGGCGGCGTGGTGGAGCGCGCGCCGGCGCCCGTGCACGGCAAGCTCGCACGGATCCGCCACACGGGCCGCGGCCTGTTCCGGGGCGTCAACGGCCCGCTCAACGTCACCCGCTACCACTCGCTGGTGGTGCGGCGGCAGGGCCTGCCGGAGGAGTTGGAGATCACGGCAGAGACCGAGGACGGCCTGATCATGGCGCTGTCGCACCGGACGCTGCCGGTCCACGGCGTGCAGTTCCATCCCGAAAGCATCGCCTCCGAGCAGGGCGCGACGCTGTTCGGCAACTTCCTCGACGCCGCGCGCGCCTGGAACGCCGGACGCCGGGCGCCGGCCGCCCTCGCCGGCTGAGGAGCGCGGAGCCGATGGAGAATTTCCGCGCCGTCATCGCGCATGTGGCGGAAGGCCGGGCGCTGTCGCTCGCCGAGGCCGAAGCCGCCTTCGACCACATCATGTCCGGCGAGGCGACGCCGGCGCAGATCGGCGGCTTCCTGATGGCGCTGCGCCTGCGCGGCGAGACCGTGGACGAGATCGCCGGCGCGGTGTCGGTGATGCGCGCCAAGATGACGCCCGTGGCCGCGCCCCCGGACGCGGTGGACGTGGTGGGCACCGGCGGCGACGGCGCGGGCTCGGTCAACGTCTCCACCTGCGCCGCCTTCGTGGTGGCGGGCTGCGGCGTGACCGTCGCCAAGCACGGCAACCGGGCGCTGTCGTCGAAATCGGGCTCCGCGGACGTGCTGAAGGCGCTCGGCGTCAATGTGGACGCGAGCCCCGCGCTGATCGGGCGCTGCATCGAGGACGCCGGGATCGGCTTCATGTTCGCGCCGAACCACCATTCCGCCATGCGCCATGTGGGCCCGGCCCGCGCGGAGCTCGGCGTGCGCACAATCTTCAACCTGCTGGGGCCGCTGTCGAACCCCGCCGGCGTCACCCGCCAGATGGTCGGCGTGTTCGCGCTGAAATGGGTGGAGCCCATCGCCGAGGCGCTGCGCCAGCTCGGCTCGGACCGGGCCTGGGTGGTCCACGGCTCCGACGGGCTGGACGAGATCACCACCTCCGGCGTCACCCATGTGGCGGAGCTGAAGGACGGCGCGGTGCGCGCCTTCGCCGTCTCGCCCGAGGACGCCGGCCTGTCCCGGCACGCGCCGGACGCGCTGAAGGGCGGCGACGCCGAGGCCAACGCCGACGCGCTGCGCGCGGTGCTGGACGGGGCGAAGGGCGCCTATCGCGACGTGGCGATCCTCAACGCCGCCGCCACGCTGATCGTGGCGGGCCGGGTGGAGACGCTGGTCGAGGGAGCGGAGCTTGCGGCCCACGCCATCGATTCCGGCGGGGCCTATTCGCGACTCGACGCGCTGATCCGGGTGTCGAACGGCGACTGACGCCTCAGCGACGGCTCTCGAGCGCCAGCCGCACGGCGAGCCCGCCCAGCACCAGCCCCATCAGCCAGCGCTGGACCACGGCGAACAGCGGCCAGCGGACGAACAGGGCGGCGACGGCCCCCGCCGACAGCGCGATCATGGCGTTCACGGCCACGCTGACGCCGATCTGCAGCCCGCCGAGCGCCAGCGTCTGGACGAGCACCGGGCCCGCCTGCGGATCGATGAACTGCGGCAGCAGCGCGAGATAGAGCATCGCGATCTTCGGGTTCAGCAGATTGGTCAGCAGTCCCATGGCGAACAGGCGCTTCACGCTCTCCCGCGGCAGCGCGCGCACCTGAAACGGCGATGCGCCGCCGGGCTTCAGCGCCCGCCAGGCGAGCCAGCCGAGATAGGCCGCGCCCGCCAGCCGCAGCGCGTCATAGGCGTAAGGCACGGCGAACAGCAGCGCCGTGACGCCGAAGGCCGCCGCCAGCATGTAGACCACGAAGCCCAGCGCCACCCCGCCGAGCGAGATCAGCCCCGCGCCCGCGCCTTGCGAGATGGAGCGGGAGATCAGATAGAGCATGTTGGGACCGGGGGTCAGCACCATGCCGAGCGAGAGCGCGGCGAAAGCGATCAGCGTGGCGGCGGTCGGCACGGGCGCTCTCCCGGACGGAACGGTTGCGGGCGCAGCGGGTTCGGCCCATAGATCGTCCGCTGCGGACGGCAGTTTACGCCGCCGCGCCCGTCCCGCCCCACGACAATGCGTGATGGACCGATCAAAGGCCGTGATATGACCGACATCCTCGCCCGGATCGAAGCCTACAAGCGTCGCGAGATCGCGGACGCCCGGGCCGCGCGTCCTCTGGTCGAGGTGGTCCGCGCCGCCGAGCGCGCCTCCCCGCCCCGCGGCTTCGAGGCCGCCATCCGCCGCCGGCTCAAGGCGGGCGAGACGGCGCTGATCGCGGAGATCAAGAAGGCGAGCCCGTCCAAGGGGCTGATCCGGGCCGATTTCGACCCGCCGGCGCTCGCCCGCGCCTACAGCGACGGCGGCGCGGCCTGCCTGTCCGTGCTCACCGACGGCCCGTCCTTCCAGGGCGCGCCGGACTATCTGGTGGCGGCGCGCGCGGCCGTCGACCTGCCCGTCATCCGCAAGGACTTCCTCTACGAGCCCTATCAGGTGGCCGAGGCGCGGGCGCTCGGCGCCGACTGCATCCTCGTCATCATGGCGGCCGTGACCGACGCCGAGGCCCGCAGCCTCGTGGGCGCCGCGCGCGACTTCGGCATGGACGCGCTGATCGAGGTGCATGACGGCGACGAGCTGGAGCGCGCGCTGCCGCTCGGTAGCGCCCTGATCGGCGTCAACAACCGCAACCTTCGCACCTTCGAGGTCTCGCTGGAGATGACGGAGCGCCTCGCCCACCGCATCCCGCGCGATCGCGTTCTGGTGGGCGAGAGCGGCATCTTCACGCCCGCGGACGTGGCCCGGCTCGCCGCCTGCGGCTGCCGCACACTGCTGGTGGGCGAAAGCCTGATGCGGCAGGCGGACGTGGCCGCCGCGACCCGCGCGCTGCTTGCGCCCGCGCCGGCCGCCGCCTGACACCGCCCGGAGGCGCGATGAGCGAGCACGCCGCCAACCTGCACGACAGCGCGGCGCGCTGGTTCGGCAAGGCCGTGGACGCGCTGGACGAAAGCGAGGCGCGGGCGCTGCGTCACGCCAAGTCCCGGCAGGTGCTGGCGCGGGATCCGAACGAGGCGTTCGACGATCGCATGTCCTTCGGCGAGCGCCTCGCCGACAAGGTGGCGACCTTCGGCGGCTCGTGGACCTTCATCCTGCTGTTCTGCGCCTTCCTCGTGCTGTGGGCGATCGCGAACATCTGGCTTCTGACCCGGCCGTTCGACCCCTATCCGTTCATTTTCCTGAACCTGATGCTGTCCATGCTCGCGGCGCTGCAGGCCCCCGTCATCATGATGAGCCAGAACCGCCAGTCGGCGAAGGATCGCCACAACGCCCAGCTCGACTACGAGGTGAACCTCAAGGCCGAGATCGAGATCATGGCGCTGCACGAGAAGCTGGACCGCCTGCGCGACGAGAACATCGTGGCCCTGCTCGCCAAGCAGCAGGAGCAGATCACGCTGCTGACCGAGCTCGTGGCGCGCCGGCAGGACGACGGAGGCGCCGCCGGTGCCCGTTGAGGACGGCGCGGCGGCGACGCCGGCGAACGAGCGCGCGGCCGCCATCGAGCCGGTGTTCCGCAACGGAACGATCACCGCCTTCGGCATCACGCTGTCGTTCTCGCTCGGGTTCCTGTCCCAATGGGCGTCGAGCGACGGCGTCTGGCGGCTCTATGACGGGCCGCCGGCCGCGCTCATCATCGTCGGCGCCGTGCTGCAGATCCGGGCGCTGGCGCTGCTGCTGCCGGTGGAGGGACTGGCGCGGCCAGTCTATGATCGCGCCACCCGCCTCTATCTCGCCGGACTGACGATGACCGGCCTTGGCGTCTTCGGCGCCGTGGCGGCGGACGTCGCCTCCGCCCTTCTCACTTAAGCGCCGAAGACCCTTCATGCCCGACACGACGCAGGCCGCCCTCACCCATCTGTCCGCCTCGGGCGAGGCCAATATGGTGGACGTGGGCGACAAGGACGCCACCCGCCGCGAGGCGACCGCCGAAGGCCGCGTGGTGATGGCGCCGGCGACGCTCGACCTGATCCTCGCGGGCGACGCCAAGAAGGGCGACGTGCTGGGAACCGCGCGCCTCGCCGGCATCATGGCCGCCAAGCGCACCCACGAACTCATCCCGCTCTGCCATCAGCTGCTGCTGTCCAAGGTGACGGTGGAGCTCGCGCCCGACGCCGCGCTGCCGGGCGTGGTGGTGACCGCGACCGCCCGCACCACCGGGCCGACCGGCGTGGAGATGGAGGCGCTGACCGCGGTTTCGGTGGCGTGCCTCACCGTCTACGACATGACCAAGGCCGCCGATCGCGGCATGCGCATCGAGGGCGTGCGGCTGCTGGCGAAATCCGGCGGCCGTTCCGGCGACTTCCGCGCGGGAGACGCGGCGTGAGCGCGCTGCTGCCGGTGGCGGACGCGCGCACGCGCATTCTGGCGGGGCTGTCGACGCTGCCGGCGGAGACGGTTCCGCTGGCGCAGGCGCTTGGGCGCACGCTGGCCGCGCCCCTCGCCGCCGTGCGCACCCA
>NZ_JBHTMX010000203.1:0-4953 GCF_042679725.1 Methylopila musalis | reverse complement strand
CATGAGCCTCGACGCCGCGGCGGTGGCCTTCCGCGCGCGGCAGGCCGCGCTGGGCGGCCCAGCGGCCGTTGCCGTCCATGATGACGGCCACATGGGCGGGCGGCTGGACCGCTCCAGCGCCTTGGTCGACCGCCCGTCCCGGCGCGTCAGTGGACATCATGGCGGTCCGCACGTGTTGGAGAGGGCGTAAAGCGCGCCGACGGCCGCGTCAGACCTGAAGGATGTCCTTTTCCTTCGCGGCGACGGCCTGATCGACCTCCACGATGGCGGCGTCGGTGGCCTTCTGGACCTGATCGGCGAAGCGGGACTGATCGTCCTCGCTGATGTCGCCGTCCTTCTCCGCCTTCTTCAGCGTGTCGAGGCCGTCGCGGCGCACGTGGCGCACGGCGACGCGGGCGCTCTCGGCGTATTTGTGCGCGACCTTGACCAGCTCCTTGCGCCGGTCGGCGTTCAGCTCCGGCAGCGGGATGCGCATGAGCTGGCCTTCGGTGATCGGGTTGAGGCCGAGATTGGCCTCACGGATCGCCTTCTCCACCGGCCCCACCATGGAGCGGTCCCACACCTGCACGCTCAGCATGCGGGCCTCGGGCACGCTCACGGTCGCGACCTGGTTCAGCGGCATCTCCGCGCCATAGGCCGTCACCGTGACCGGATCGAGCAGGCTGGCGGAGGCGCGGCCGGTGCGCAGGCCCGCGAGGTCGTTCTTGAGCGAAGTGACCGCGCCCTGCATGCGGCGCTTGACGTCGTCGAGATCGAATTGTCCGGACATGGAAATGGGCTCCTGACGTTCGGGCGGTTCGTCCGCCTCTCAGCTCGCGACGGTTGTGGCGCGTCCCCGCCCGCACACGACCGCGGGGATCGAGCCCGGCTCGTGAATGGAGAAGACGATTACCGGAAGCGCGTTCTCGCGCGCAAGCGCGAAGGCCGCCGCGTCCATCACCTTGAGGTCCCGCTGCAGGACCTCGTCATGGGTGAGATGGTCGAGGCGGGTGGCGGTCGGGTCCTTCTTCGGGTCGGCGGTGTAGATGCCGTCCACCTGCGTCGCCTTGAGCAGCGCCTCGCAGCCGGTCTCGACCGCGCGCAGGGCGGCGGCCGTGTCGGTGGTGAAGAAGGGGTTGCCGGTGCCGGCCGCGAACAGGACCACGCGCTGGCGGTCCAGATGGGCGAGCGCCCGGGGCCGGGTGTAGGTCTCGCACACCGCCGGCATGTCGAGCGCGGACAGAACCCGCGCCTGCGTGCCCCGGCGCATGATGGCGGCGGAGAGCGCGAGCGCGTTCATCACCGTCGCCAGCATGCCCATGTAATCGCCCGTGGCGCGGTCCACCCCCTGCGAGGAGACCTGAACGCCACGGAAGATGTTGCCGCCGCCGACCACGACGCCGACCTCGACGCCGAGGGCGTGCGTCGCGGCGATGTCCGCCGCGATCGCTTCGACGGTCGGCTGGTGCAGGCCGAAGCCCTGCGGACCCATCAGGGCCTCGCCCGAGACCTTGACCAGCACCCGCTTGTAGATGGGCCGCGCCTGCTCCGTCATCGGGGCTCTCGCTCCCGCAGACGTCAGCGGGAGCCGGCCGCCGCGGCCACTTCGGCCGCGAAGTCGCTTTCTTCCTTCTCGACGCCTTCGCCCAGCGCCAGACGGACGAAGCCCGTCAGCTTGATCGGGGCGCCGACCTCGGCCTCGGCGGCCTGGAGCGCCTGGGCGACGGTCTTGGAGCCGTCATGGATGAAGGGCTGCTCGACGAGGGTCGATTCCTTGAAGAAGGTCTTGATGCCGCTCTCGACGATCTTCTCGATCACGTGCTCGGGCTTGCCGCCCTCGCGCGCCTTGGAGGCGAGAACGCCCTTCTCGCGCTCGACGATCGCGGGATCGATCGAGGACGCGTCGAGGCCCTGCGGGTTGGTGGCGGCCACGTGCATGGCGACCTGACGGCCGAGCGCCGCGAGCGCCTCCGCCTTGCCGGCGGACTCGAGGCCGACCAGCACGGCGATCTTGCCGAGGTTCGGCGCGACCTGACCGTGGACGTAAGAGCCGATGACGCCCTGCGACACCGACAGAGCGGCGGCGCGGCGCAGCGTCATGTTCTCGCCGATCTTGCCGATGGTGGCCTGGATTTTCTCGGCCACGGTGCCGCCGCCCGGATAGGCGGCCGCCTCGATCGCGGCGGTTTCGGAGCCGGCGGTCAGCGCGACGGAGGCGATGGACGAGGCCATCTCCTGGAATTCGGGATTGCGGGCCACGAAGTCGGTCTCGGAGTTCACCTCGACCGCGACGCCCTTGCCGCCGTCGACGGCGAGCGCGACCAGACCCTCGGCGGCCACGCGGCCGGCCTTCTTGGCGGCCTTGGCGAGGCCCTTCTTGCGCAGCCAGTCGACCGCAGCCTCCACGTCGCCGTCCACTTCGGCGAGGGCGTTCTTGCAGTCCATCATGCCGGCGCCGGTCTTCTCGCGAAGCTCCTTCACCAGTGCAGCGGTGATGTTGGCCATGTCGTCCTCTGAAACAGGCGCCGCCCGTTGGGCGGGCGGCGATAAAATGTCTTCAAAACGGCGGCGCGCGAACGACGGGAAGCCGTCGCGCGCCGCGGTCGTGCGTCGAAGCTCAGGCCGCGAGGCCGGCGAGCAGCTCGCGCGCCTGGGCGATCCAGCCCTCGCGCTCGATGCGGCCGTTGAGCTTGAGGTCCTGGTCGGCCTTGGCGACGTCCGCCGGGGTCATCGCCGCGATCTGCCAGTAGTGATAGACGCCGTACTCGTTGAACTTCTGCTCCAGCTGCGGGCCGACGCCCGACAGCTTGGCGAGATCGTCCGGCGCGCCGCGCGGCGCGGCCAGCAGCTCGAACGCCTCGACTCCGCCCTCATCGCCCTCGACCGCGGCCGGCGCCGGCACGTCGTCGATGACCGGATCGATCTGCTCGCCGATGTCCACGCCCAGGTCGCCCTGGCCGCGGCCAATGCCGTCGAGCGCGGCGCGGGCGATCAGGTCGCCGTAGAGCGCCAGCGCGCGACCGGCGTCGTCGTTGCCCGGGATCGGATAGGTGATGCCCTCGGGATCGGAATTGGTGTCAAGGATGGCGGCGACCGGAATGCCGAGGCGGCGAGCCTCCTGCACGGCGATCTGCTCCTTGTTGGTGTCGATCACGAAGATCAGGTTGGGCAGGCCGCCCATGTCCTTGATGCCGCCGAGGGTGCGCTCGAGCTTGTCGCGCTCGCGGGACAGCGTCAGGCGCTCCTTCTTGGTGAAGCCCTGGGCCTCGCCGGTCAGCATCTCTTCGAGCTTGCGCAGGCGCTGGATCGACTGGGAGATGGTCTTCCAGTTGGTCAGCATGCCGCCGAGCCAGCGGGCGTTGACGTAGTACTGGGCCGAGCGACGGGCGGAATCGGCCACCACTTCCGCGGCCTGGCGCTTGGTGCCCACGATCAGCACGCGACCGCCGCCGGCGACCACATCCGACACCGCCTGCAGCGCGCGGGCGAGCAGCGGCACGGTCTGGGCCAGGTCGATGATGTGGATGTTGTTGCGCGCGCCGAAGATGTAGGGCGCCATCTTCGGGTTCCAGCGATGCGCCTGGTGGCCGAAGTGGACGCCGGCTTCGAGCAGCTGGCGCATGGTGAAATCGGGCAGAGCCATTTTAGATCGTCTTTCTTCCGGTTGCCTCCGCGGGAGCCCGCCGGGGCTCGACCGTTCGAGCCCGGCGCCGGAGCGGCTTGGATATCGCCGCCTGATGCCCGCGTGTGGGATGGCGCGGCTTATAGGCGGAAATCCGCGCCCGACGCAAGACGATCCGGGCGTTCCCGGCCGCCGCGATTGCCTCCCGCGGCCGCGCGTGAGAAGAAGCGCCCTTCCCCTCGACGCTTGCTCCCGGACCGCCCATGCGCCCTCCCCGCCCGCCGAAGCCGTCCGACCGTTCCGGCGACGCGCCCTGGACCGCCCGCGACGGCGGCAAGGCCCGCACCTGGCGCGGCCGCGACGCCGGGGCCAAGTCAGGGGCCAAGTCGGGAGGGTCGTCCGGGGCCAAGCCCGGCCCGCGCGCCTTCCCGCGCGATCACGACGGCCCGGTGGTGCTGTACGGCTTCCACAGCGTGGTCGAGGCGCTGTCGAATCCGAAGCGCAGGATCCTCAAGCTGATGGCGACCGAGAACGCGCTGGCGCGGCTCGCGGAGGCGGGCGTCGCCACCCGCGTCGAGCCCGAGGTGGTGCGTCCCGGCGCCATCGACCGGCTGCTGACGCCGGACGCGGTGCATCAGGGACTCTATCTGGAGGCCGAGGCGCTCCGGATCCCCACGCTCAAGACGATTCCCGAGGACAGCCTCGTGCTGGTGCTCGACCAGATCACCGACCCGCACAATGTGGGCGCGATCGTGCGCACCGCCGCCGCCTTCGCGGTGGACGCCATCGTCACCACCGCGCGCCACAGCCCCGAGGCCACCGGCGTGCTGGCCAAGAGCGCCAGCGGCGGGCTGGAGCATGTGCCGCTGGTGCTGGTGCAGAATCTCGCCCGCGCGCTGGACGAGCTCGGCGAGCGCGGCTTCCTCCGGATCGGCCTCGATTCGGAAGGGCCGGCGACGCTGGACGACACCCCGGTCGGCGCCGGCGGCGTGGCGCTGGTGCTGGGCGCCGAGGGCAAGGGCCTGCGCCAGCTCACCCGCCAGACCTGCGACGCCCTCGCCCGGCTCGACATGCCCGGCGCGATCAAGAGCCTCAACGTCTCCAACGCCGCCGCCATCGCCCTGCACTGCGTGCGGCGGGAAAAGCCGGTCAGCGCCGCGGCGCAAGCTGGTTGATGCGGCTTCCGGCGTCCGTGCCGACCGTCGGCGTCGATGCCGACGGCGCGGGCCGGCGCAGGTCCCGGTTCACCTTTCCGAAGATGTCGTCCGTGTCCGGACGGCCCGGCACGTTCAGCCGGCGGCCGCGCGCGTCGTAGCGCGGGGCGGCCTGCGGCGCGACGCGGCGCGGCGGCG
>NZ_JBHTMX010000202.1:0-4989 GCF_042679725.1 Methylopila musalis | reverse complement strand
CGTCACCGAGCGCATCGCCCGGCTGGTCAAAGGCGCGCGCGTCGGCAAGGCGGCGCGGCTGAGGCGCCAGCCGGACGGCTTCGACCTCGACCTCGACGCCGCGGTGGACGCCGCCATCGCGCTCCGGGTCGGCGACCTGCCGGACGAGCGCATCCACCGCGCCTCGGGCAAGCGCGCCCGGGACGTGGCGACGGTGATCCTGCTCGACATCTCCGAATCCACCCGCGACCGGGTCGGCGCCGCGACCGTGCTCGAGATCGAGACGCTGGCGGTGGCGGCGCTCGGGCGCGCCATGGAGGCGGCGGGCGACGCCTTCGCCATCCGCGCCTTCGCCTCTTGCGGCCGCGACGACGTGCGCCTGATCCGCCTGAAGGACTTCGCCGACCGCTTCGACCGGACCGCCATGGCGCGGCTCGCGGGCGTCCGCTCCGGCCTGTCCACCCGGCTCGGAGCGGCGCTGCGCCATGCGGGCGCGGAGGTGGAGGCGATCCGCGCCCACCGCAAGCTGGTGATCGCGCTCACCGACGGCGAGCCGTCCGACATCGACGTGAGCGACCCGCTCGATCTGGTGGAGGACGCCCGCCGGGCGACGCTGGCGCTGCGGCGGCGCGGCGTCGACGTGTTCGGCGTGACGCTCGGGGCCGCGCCGTCGGCTGCGGTGTTCGGGCGCGCCAACACCATTCCGGTGCGCAAGCTCGAGGAACTGCCGGCCCGGTTTTCGGAGCTCTATTTCCGGCTGGCGCGGCTGTAAGCCCGCGCCGCCCGCCGACTCACTTGCGCCGGCGGGCGGGCGCGAAGCCCAGCATCGCCTCGACCGCGAGCGCGAACACGGCCTCGACCGCGAGCGTGATCCGGCCGCCATTGGCGGCGATCATGCGCAGGCCGAGCCCGGCGCCGTTGGGCAGCGGGCTCGCCCCGGACCGGACGCCGAGCGCGTCGAGCGCGGCGTCCAGCGCCTCCGGACGAGGCATGGCCTCCATCGGACCAAGCAGCAGGGCGGCGCCATAGGCCCCGGCGCCCGGCCCGAGCAGGGAGCGTTCGCCGCACAGCTCCGCCCCGCGCACGGTCGAGCGATCGCGCAGCAGGACGCCCCCGGCGGGACCGGACACGAGGGTCTCCGCCGTCAGCCGCCCGAACGGACGTCCCGCGCCGGAAAAGTCGTGCCACGCCACCCCGTCCGCCACGAGCGCAAGCGCGCCCTCGCCGAGCCGGATGTGGGTGGTCGTGGTCAGCTCCGCGCCGGGAAACAGCACCAGCGGATCGAGCGTGACCGCGGCGAAGGCGTCGGCGTGGACGTCGATGGTCAGGCTCTGGCGCGCGGGCAGCGCGCCGGTGTCGTGCACCACGGTGGCGGCCTGGCTGGTCACATGCGCCGCAGCCCCCGCCTTCACCGTGAGCGACAGGTCGAGCCGGTCGGCGCGGTAGACGCCGCCCGAGGCCGATTGCAGGTAGAGCGTCGCGAGGTCCGGCCGCGCCCGGTCCAGCGCGAACGGCTTCGTCACGTGGAACGGGTAGGGCGTCACCTGCCGCACCAGCGCCGAGCGCCCGCCGCCGAGCGCGAAGGTCAGCTCCGCCCGGCGGTGGCGGCCGGCGGCGGTCTCGCCCCTGAGATCGAGCGGCGCCGTCATTCCCGGAACAGCACCGCGTGGGCGATGCTGTCGGCCACCGCCTCCACGCCCGCGCCCGAGCGGGCGTTGGTGGCGATCACCGGCCGGCCGCCCCGCACCGCGCTCGCCTCCGCCAGCATGCGGGTCAGGTCCACGCCCACATGGGGCGCGAGATCGGTCTTGTTCACGACCAGAAGGTCGCTCTTCAGCACGCCCGGCCCCTTCTTGCGCGGAATGTCGTCGCCGCCCGCCACGTCGATCACGAACATCCACCAGTCCACGAGGTCGAGCGAGAAGGTGGAGGCGAGGTTGTCGCCGCCGGACTCGAAGATCACCAGTTCGAGCCCCGGAAAGGCGGCCTCCAGATCGTCGCCCGCCGCCATGTTGAGGGTCGGGTCCTCGCGGATCACCGTGTGCGGACAGGCGCCCGCCTCCACCGCCAGCACGCGCGCCGGCTCGATCAGGCCGGACCGGCGCAGGCGTTCGGCGTCCTCCTTGGTGACGAGATCGTTGGTCACCACCGCGAGATCGACGCCGCGCGCCGCGAGCGCCGGGATCAGCGCCTCGATCAGCGCGGTCTTGCCCGAGCCCACCGGGCCGCCGACGCCGATGCGGGCGGCCGTGGTCCGGGGGGCGGGGATCGGATCGGACCGGCTCGCCACCAGCGACGGCCATTCGGAGCGATGTTGGGTCATGGGGCTCACGCGCCTTCCGTCAGCGCAGCATGTAGCGCTGCGCGAGCGGCAGCTCGGTCGCGGGCGCGCAGGTGGCGAGTTCGCCGTCCACGAACACGTCGAAGGTCTGCGGGTCCACGCGGATGTTGGGCAGCGCGTCGTTGTGGAGCATGTCCGACTTCTTGAGATCGCGCGTGCCCGAGGCCGGCAGCAGCAGCTTCGACAGGCCGAGCTCCTCCCGGAGGCCGCGCTTGATCGCGAGCGGATGCACGAAACAGGCGGACAGCGCCGGCGCCGCCTTGCCGAAGGCGCCCCATTGCGGGCGCAGCAGCAGCGGCTCGCAGGTCATCAGCGAGGCGGCGGAATCGCCCATGGCGCCCCAGGCGATGAAGCCGGACTTGATCACCAGCTCCGGCTTCACGCCGAAGAAGGCGGGGCGCCACACCACGATGTCGGCGAGCTTGCCGCTCTCCAGCGAGCCCACATGCTCGGCGATGCCGAAGGTCTTCGCGGCGTTGATGGTGTATTTGGCGATGTAGCGCTTGATGCGCTCGTTGTCGCCGAAGCCGGTCCTCTCTTCGGGCAGGGTCCCGCGCTGGTCCTTCATCTTGGAGGCGAGCTGCCAGGTCCGGCAGATCACCTCGTGGATGCGCCCCATGCCCTGGCTGTCGGAGCCGAGCATCGAGATCGCGCCGATGTCGTGCAGCACATCCTCCGCCGCGATGGTCTGGGCGCGGATGCGGCTTTCCGCGAAGGCCACGTCCTCCGGGATCGCCGGGTTGAGGTGGTGGCACGTCATGGTCATGTCGAGATGTTCGTCGAACGTGTTGACCGTGTAGGGGTTGGTCGGGTTCGTCGACGACGGCAGGCAGTGGCTTTCGCCCGCGACCCGGATGACGTCCGGCGCGTGGCCGCCGCCCGAGCCCTCCGTGTGGTACATGTGGATGGTGCGGCCGCCGATGGCGGCGAGCGTGTCCTCCAGAAATCCGCTCTCGTTCAGCGTGTCGGTGTGCAGCTGCACCTGATAGTCGTGCTCGTCGGCCGAGCGCAGGCAGGCGTCGATGGTCGCCGGCATTGCGCCCCAGTCTTCGTGGATCTTGAGGCCGAGGCAGCCGGTCTCCAGCTGCTCCGTCAGGCAGCCGGGAATGTGGCTGTTGCCGCGGCCGAGGAAGCCGAAGTTCATCGGCCAAGCCTCTGAAGCCTGCAGCATCTTGCCCGTGTTGAACGGCCCGCCGGAATCGATGCCGACCGTGATCGGCCCAAGCGAGCCGCCGAGCATGGTGGTGAGCCCGCTCGCCAGCGCGTGCTCAACTAGTCCCGCCGAATCGAAGTGCACATGCACGTCGATGCCGCCGGCTGTGGCGATCAGCCCTTCGCAGTCGCGCACCGTGGTGCCGGCGCCGACGATCAGGCGCGGATCCACGCCGTCCATCACCGCGGGATTGCCGGCCTTGCCGACGCCGACGATGCGGCCGTTTTTGATGCCGAGATCGCCCTTCACGATCCCGAGCACGGCGTCGATCACGGTGACGTTGCAGAGCAGGAAGTCGAGCGCGCCCTCGGCGTTGGTGATCCCGGCGGCGAGACCGAGCCCGTCGCGCAGCGTCTTGCCGCCGCCGTGCAGGCATTCGTCGCCATAGGCGGCGTGGTCCTTCTCCACCACGGCGATCAGCGAGGTGTCGCCGAGGCGGAGGCCGTCGCCGACCGTCGGCCCGTACATGGCGGCGTAGTCCTTGCGGGCGATTCTGACCATGGCGTTGTTCCTCAGGCGCCGCGGAAGCCGCCGGCGCGCGCTTTTTCCAGCGCGACGGCCTTGGCCTCCTCGCTGGTGGTGTCGCCGCCGAGCCCGTTCAGCCCGCCGACGAAGCGCCGGCCGCCGAAGGTGGTGAGCGTGACCTCCTTGGTCTGGCCCGGCTCGAACCGCACGGCGGTGCCGGCCGGAATGTCGAGCCGCATGCCGAAGGCCGCCGCCCGGTCGAACGCCATGGCGCGGTTGATCTCGAAGAAGTGGAAGTGCGAGCCGATCTGGATCGGGCGGTCGCCGGAATTGGTGGCGGAGAGCGTGACGCGCGGTCGGCCCTCGTTCAGCTCGATCTCGCCGTCGAGCGCCAGCGTCTCGCCCGGCTGCACCGGATCGGGGGCGGAGCCCTCCGCCGGGCGGATCGGCTCGTGCACGGTGACGAGCTTGGTGCCGTCGGGGAACACGCACTCCACCTGCAGGATGTGCAGCATGGCGGGCACGCCGGGCATGACGTCGTCGCTCGTGAGCACGGTGGCGCCGAAGCCGATCAGGTCGGCGACGCTGCGGCCGTCGCGCGCGCCCTCCAGGATCTCGTCGGTGATGAGGGCGACCGCCTCCGGATGGTTCAGCTTCAGGCCGCGGTCGCGGCGCCTGCGGGCGAGCGCCGCCGCGGTGAAGATGGTGAGGCGTTCGAGCTCGGTCGGGGTCAGAAGCATGGGGGTCCCGGGCGCGTCAGTTTGAGAACAGGCGAAGCTCGCCGCGGGCGTGGCGGGCGGCGGCGATGTCGAGCAGGGGGGCGAAGGTTTCGATGTGTTCTGGCGGCTCGGCGGCGGCGAGCTCCGCCACCACCGGCAGCACGCGGTGCAGGACAGCCTGGGCCGCCACCGCGCCCACGAGGCCGAGCCGCACCGCGGCGGTGGCGTAGCCCGAGGCCGCCACATAGCCCGAGGCGAGAACCGCGCCGCCG
>NZ_JBHTMX010000201.1:0-4993 GCF_042679725.1 Methylopila musalis | reverse complement strand
GCCCCGTGGGCGGGGCTGCGGTGCTGCGGCTGCGCGACGTCACCGGCGAGCGCCTCGCCCGCGCCGAGATCGAGGACCGCAACACCGAGCTGCAGGGCGCGCTCGCCCGGGCGCTGGCGCTGATGGAGTCGCTCGCCCAGCCGGTGTGGCTGCGCGACGGCGACGGACGGCTCGCCTACGCCAACGAGGCCTACGCCCGCGCGGTGGACGCCACCGACGGCATGCTGGCGGTGGAGGAGGGAACCGAGTTCCTCGACCAGTCGGTGCGCGCCGCGGCCCGCAAGGCCAACGAGGCGGGCCAGGTGTTCCGCAAGCGCGCGGCGGCGGTCTACGCCGGCCAGCGCCGCATCTTCGACGTGGTGGAGGCTCCTTCAGCCTCCGGCGCGGCGGCGATCGCCATTGACGTGTCCGAGCTGGAAGACGTGCGCGCCGACCTGTCGCGCCAGATGGAGGCGCACCGCCGCACGCTCGACGAGCTGACCACCGGCGTCGCCATCTTCCGCAAGGACGGCGCCCTCGCCTTCCACAACCAGTCCTACGCCCGGCTCTGGGCGCTGGAGCCCGCCTTCCTGGAGGCCGGCCCCACCGACGCCGCGGTGCTCGACCGCCTGCGCACCGAGCGGCGCCTGCCGGAGGAGGCCGACTTCCGCAAATGGAAGGCGGACCTGCACGAGGCCTATCGGGCGCTCGAGGCCCGCGAGCACTGGTGGCACCTGCCGGACGGCCGCACCCTTCGCGTGGTGGTGACGCCGAACCCCGAAGGCGGCGTCACCTATCTGTTCGACGACGTAACCGAGCGGCTCGATCTCGAAAGCCGCTTCAACGCCCTGACCAAGGTCCAGCGCGAGACCATCGACCATCTGCAGGAGGCGGTGGCCGTGTTCGGCTCGGACGGCCGGCTGCGGCTGCACAACCCCGCCTTCGCCGGGCTGTGGCGCCTGGGCGAGGCGGAGCTCGCCAACCGCCCCCACGCCGACGACATCCTCAAGGCCTGCACGCTGCGCCCCGCCGACGTCGATCTGTGGCGCCGGCTGAAGGTTGCGGCCACCGCCATTCCCGACGAGCGCCAGCCGCTGGTGACCCGCGTCGACCGCGGCCCCGCCGGCATTGTGGACGTGGTGGCGCTGCCGCTGCCGGACGGCGGCACGCTCGCCACCTTCACCGACGTGACCGCCAGCGTGAACGTGGAGCGGGCGCTGCGGGAGCGGGCGGAGGCGCTGGAGGCCGCCGACCGGCTGAAGAACGACTTCGTGAACCACGTCTCCTACGAGCTGCGGTCGCCGCTCACCAACATCATCGGCTTCGGGCAGCTGCTCGGCGACGCGCGGCTCGGCGAGCTGTCCCAGAAGCAGCGCGAATACGTCGACCACATCCTGTCGTCGTCCGCGGCCCTGCTCGCCATCATCAACGACATCCTCGACCTCACCACCATCGACGCCGGCGCCATGGAGCTGGAGCTCGGCCCGGTGGACGCCCGCGAGGCGATCGAGGCGGCGGCGGAGGGCGTGCGCGACCGTCTGGCGGAGGCCGGCCTCGGGCTTGAGATCGACACCGCGCCGGACATCGGCGCCTTCCAGGCGGACTCCAAGCGGGTGCGGCAGGTGCTGTTCAACCTGCTCTCCAACGCCATCGGCTTCTCGAAGCCCGGCCGCGTCATCCGCGTCAGCGCCGCCCGGCAGGGCGACGAGATCGCCTTCCGGGTCGCAGACCAGGGCAGCGGCATTCCAAGCGCCATGATCGAGCGGGTGTTCGACCGGTTCGAGAGCCGCACCGCCGGCGCCCGCCACCGCGGCGTGGGACTGGGCCTTTCCATCGTGCGCTCGCTGGTGCAGCTTCACGGCGGTCGGGTCGCGATCGAGAGCGAAGAGGGCGTCGGCACCGTGGTCACCTGCACCTTCCCGCTGCGCGCCGTGGCGGCGGCCGCCGAATGAAGGGCCCCGCGAGCCGCGTCGGCGCCCATCACCGGGCGTCGTCCGCAGCCCCGGGCGCGGAGACCTGGGATCTGCACCTCGCCGACGAGGCGGCCACCGGGGCGCTCGCCGCAGACGTGTCCCGCGCGCTGAAGCCCGGCGACATCGTCACGCTCACCGGCGACCTCGGCGCCGGCAAGAGCAGCTTCGCCCGTGCGCTGGTGCGCGCCCGCGCCGGCGATCCCGAACTCGAGGCGCCGAGCCCCACCTTCACCCTGCTGCAGATCTACGACCTGCCGCGTGGCCCCGTGGTGCACGCCGACCTCTACCGCCTGACGAGCCCCGAGGAGCTGGACGAACTCGGCTGGGAGGAGGCGGGCGACGACGCCATCGTGCTGGTGGAATGGCCCGACCGCCTCGGCGCCGGCCTGCCCGAGGACCGGCTCGACCTGTCGCTGGAGATCGCGCCCGGCGGCGGGCGCCGCGCGCGGCTGACCGGCTTCGGCGCCTTTGGCCCGAGGCTCGCGCGCCTGCGAGACGGCAAGCGCTTCGTGGAGGCGGCCGGCTGGGGCGAGGCCACGCGCGAGCATGTGCAGGGCGACGCCTCCAGCCGGCTCTACGAGCGCCTCACGCTCGGCCGCCGCACCGCGATCCTGATGGACGCGCCGCCCCGGCCCGCGGGTCCGCCGCTGGCGGACGGCCGCAGTTACCTCTCGGTGGCGCGCCTCGCCGCGGACGTGAAGCCGTTCGTGGCGGTGGCGGATGGCCTGCGCAAACTCGGCTACGCCGCGCCCGAGATTTACGCGCAGGACCTCGCCAACGGATTCCTGCTGGTGGAGGACATGGGCTTCGAGCCGGTGGTCGCCGGCGGCCAGCCCATCGCCAGCCGCTACGAGCTGGCCACCGACCTGCTGGCCGACCTGCACGGCCGCGAGACGCCGCTCGACCTCGCCGTCGGCCGCGAACTCTACCGGGTGCCGCCCTACGACCTCCCCGCCCTGCTGGTCGAATGCGAGCTGTTCACCGACTGGCACATGCCGCATGTGGGCGGCGTCTCGCCGGAGCCGGACGTGCGCGAGGCGTTCCGCGAACTGTGGCGCGCGGCGCTGGCGCCCGTGCTGGACGACCCTCAGACCTGGACGCTGCGCGACTACCATTCGCCGAACCTGACGTGGCGCGACGATCAGGACGGCTTCGGCCGCCTCGGCCTGCTGGACTTCCAGGACATGGTGATGGGCCCCCCGGCCTATGACGTGGTCTCGCTGCTGCAGGACGCGCGGGTGGACCTGCCGGACGGGCTGGAGCTGTCGCTCGCCGCCCGCTATCTGGACGCCCGCCGCAAGGTCGAGCCCGGCTTCGATCCGGCGGCTTTCGCCCGCGCCTACGCCACCATGGGCGCCCAGCGCGCCACGAAGATCCTCGGCGTGTTCGTGCGGCTCGCGCAGCGCGACGGCAAGCCGGGCTACCTACGGCACCTGCCGCGGGTGCGGCGCGCGCTGATCGCCAATCTCGCCCATCCCGACCTCGCCGATCTCGCCGCCTGGTACGCGGAGAACGCCGGCCTCACGGAGGCGCCGCAGTGACGGCTCCCATCACCGACGCCATGGTGCTGGCCGCGGGGCTCGGCACCCGCATGCGCCCCATCACCGACACGCGGCCGAAGCCGCTGGTGAACGTGTCGGGCCGGGCCCTGATCGACCACGCGCTCGACCGGCTGGAGCAGGCGGGCGTCGCCCGAGCCGTGGTCAACGTGCATCACCACGCCGACCAGATGGAGGCGCATCTGACCGCGCGTCCGACGCCTCAGATCGCCGTGTCCGACGAGCGCGAGCGGCTGCTGGATTCCGGCGGCGGGGTGGCGAACGCGCTGCCGCTGCTCCATGGCGACGCGTTCTTCGTGCTCAACGCCGACACGTTCTGGATCGACGGCGCCCGCTCCAACCTTCGCCGGCTCGCCGAAATGTGGGACCCGGAGCGCATGGACGCGCTGCTGCTGGTGGCGGCGCTGACGTCGAGCGTCGGCTTCGACGGCGCGGGCGATTTCGCCTTCACGACCGACGGCCGCCTGTCGCGCCGGCCGGAGCGGCAGGTGACGCCCTTCGCCTATGCCGGCGCAGCGATCATGCCCCGCAGCGCCTTCGCGGACTGGGACGGCGCGCCGTTCTCGCTCAACCGGCTGTGGAACGCCGCGATCGAGCGCGACCGGCTGCACGGGCTGAGGCTCGACGGGCTGTGGCTGCATGTGGGCGACCCCGCCGCCATCACCGAGGCCGAGCGCGCCATCGCCCTGTCGGCGGCCTGAGGCGGAGGCCATGGCGGCCCGCCGCCCCAACGTCCTCACGATCCCCCCAGGCGTCCCCTTCCTGCCGACGCTCGCCCGCGCGCTGCTGGACGGCGATCTGATCCCCGGCTTCGCGCCCCGCCACGATCCGCTGGCGCTCGCCTCCGCGACCATCTTCCTGCCGACCCGCCGCGCCGGCCGCGCTTTGCGCGACGCCTTCCTCGCCGAACTCGACGGCCGCGCCACCCTGCTGCCGCGCATCGCGCCGCTCGGCGACGTGGACGAGGACGCGGGCCTCGCCGACGCGCCCGACGACGGAGAGGACGACCTCTCCCCCGCGGTCGCGCCGCTGGAGCGGCGGCTGACGCTCGCCCGGCTGGTCAGCCGCTTCGCCGCCACGCTCGACCGCTCCGCCCTGAAGCTCGACGCGGAGGACGGCCCGCTGATCCCCGCCACCGCGGCGGAGGCGATCCATCTCGCGGGCGATCTCGAGGCGCTGGTGGATTCGGTCGAGACCGAGGAGGCCGACCTCACCGCGCTCGACCGGATCGCGCCCGGCGAGCACGACCGCTACTGGGCCATCACCCAGTCCTTCCTGCAGGTGGCGCTGCGGGCCTGGCCGGAGCATCTCGCCGAGATCGGCCGGCTCGATCCCGCCCGCCGGCGCCGCCTCCAGATCGACGCCGCGACCGCCCGCGTGACGCGGGGAACCGGGCCGGTGGTGGCCGCCGGCTCGACCGGTTCGGTGCCGGCCACCCGACGCCTGATCCGGGCGATCGCCGAGGCGGACCAGGGCGCCGTG
>NZ_JBHTMX010000200.1:0-4993 GCF_042679725.1 Methylopila musalis | reverse complement strand
CGCCCCGCGCCGGCGTCGCCTTCGGCGGGGGTCGCGATCCAGATCAGCCCGCCGCTCCAGTCGTAAACGTGCGCCAGCGCCAGATCGCCCAGCAGCGCGATCAGCCCCGGCGCGCGGGTGGGCGCGACCGACACGCGCCACACCGCCCGGTCGGGGGACCCGAGATGGGGCGCGGCCTGCGCCACCGAGCGCCAGAGCGCGCGGCTGTCGTCGGGCGCAAGCCGGTCGGCCGCGCCGAAGCTGAGCAGCCGGTCGGCGAGTTCGTTCGCCCGGTAGCGCAACTGGTTCGCGAAGTTTTCCAGCCGCAGCAGCGTGCGCGACGGCGCGCCGCCCGCGCCCGGCAGATGCGCCGCGCCGCTGACCTCGAACGGCGAGCCCATGCCGGCGCAGAGCGCCGCCACGCCATGGGCGTCATCGAGGCCTTGAATCACGAGCGTGGTCTCGCTCTCGGCGATGGGCAGGGTCTTGAAGGTCGCTTCGGTGACGACGCCGAGCGTCCCGTGGGAGCCGGCCGCGAGCTTGGTGATGTCGTAGCCGGTGACGTTCTTCATCACCCGCCCGCCGGCGCGGATGGTCTCGCCGCGTCCGGTGACGAGGCGCACGCCGATCAGCGCGTCCCGCGCCGCGCCGGTCTGCACCCGGCGGGGGCCGGAGGCGTTGGTCGCCACCAGCCCGCCGATGGTGGGCTCGCCCGCCGTTCCATAGAGCGGCCGGTGGTCGAACGGCTCGAAGGCGAGCCGTTGGCCTGCGCGCGCGAGCTCCGCCTCCACCTCGGCGATCGGCGTGCCGGCCTTCGCCGCAATCACCAGCTCCGACGGCTCGAACAGCGTGACGCCGGTCAGACGCGCAGTGGACAGGGCCGCTGCGGCCTCGACCGGCCGCCCCAGCCCCGCGCGCGTGCCCGCGCCCCAGATCGCAAGCGGCGCCCGCGTCTCCACCTGCTCGCGGATCACAGTCTCGATCCCGGCCTCGTCGAAGGGGGCTGTGACGTCCGCCGCCAGGGTCACGCCGCCTGCTCCGTCAGCCGGTTCTCCAGCGGGAACACCTTGGCGGGGTTCATCAGCCATTTGGGGTCGAAGGCGCTTTTCACGCGCATCTGCTGCTCTAGCTCGATCCGGGTGAACTGGGCGGTCATCAGCTCGCGCTTCTCGATGCCGACGCCGTGCTCGCCGGTGAGGCAGCCGCCGACCTCGACGCAGGCGAGCAGGATGTCCTCGCCGGCCTTCTCGGCCTTGGCGAGCGAGACCGGGTCGTTCATGTCGTAGAGCACCAGCGGGTGCAGGTTGCCGTCGCCGGCGTGGAAGATGTTGGCGACCTTCAGCCCCTGCGCCTCGCAGATGGCCTCGATCCGGGCCAGCACCTCCGGCAGGCGCCCGGTGGGGATGGTGCCGTCCATGCAGATGTAGTCCGAGACGCGGCCCATGGCGCCGAAGGCGGATTTGCGGCCCTTCCAGATCGCGGCGGCCTCGGCCGGGGTCCTGGCCTCGCGCATGTGGGTCATGCCGTGGCCCTTCGCGATGGCGGCGATGCGGACGAGCTGCTCGTCGATCTCGGCGGGCGAGCCCTCCACCTCCACGATCAGCATGGCGCCCACGTCGCGGGGGTAGCCGGCCTTGGCGAAGTCCTCGCAGATGTCGATGGCGAGCCGGTCCATGTACTCGATCGCCACCGGCACCACGCCGGCGCCGAGCACCGCGGCGACGCAGGCGCCGGCGGCCTCGGGCGAGGGGAAGCCGAACAGGATCGGCCGCGCGCCCTCCGCCAGCGGCAGGATGCGCAGCGTGGCCTCGGTCACCATGCCGAACTGGCCTTCGGAGCCGCAGATCAGCCCCAGCAGGTCGAGCCCGGCCGCGTCCATGGCGTCGCCGCCGATCTCGATGATCTCGCCCTCCACGGTCACGAAGGTGACGCCCATCAGGTTGTTGGTGGTGACGCCGTATTTCAGGCAATGGGCGCCGCCGGAGTTCATGGCCACGTTGCCGGCGATGGTGCAGGCGAGCTGGGACGAGGGGTCGGGCGCGTAGAAAAAGCCTTCATGGGCGATGGCCGCCGACACGCCCAGATTGGTGACGCCGGTCTGCACCCGCGCCGTGCGGTTGGGCAGGTCGACCTCCAGCACCTTCGACATACGGGAGACGCCGATCACCACAGCGTCCTCCTGCGGCAGCGCGCCGCCCGCGAGCGAGGTGCCCGCGCCCCGCGGCACCATCGGCACCCCTTGGGCGTAGAGGTAGCGCATCACCGCCGCCGTCTCCTCGGTGGTGGCGGGCAGCACCACCGCCAGCGGCAGCCGGCGATAGGCCGTGAGCGCGTCGGTCTCGAAGGCGCGGCGCTCGATCTCGGAGGTGATGACGCCCTCGCCCGCCACCAGCGCCTGGAGCCCCGCGACGATGGCGTCGCGGCGGGCGAGGATCGTGGGGTCGGGCGCGGGCATGGCGATACCGGACATGGGTGTCGTGCTCCTCCCGGAGGCCGCCTTGACCGGCGGTCGTCGTTCACGCGGGCGTTACGGCCAACGACGCCATCTAGGGCGCCCGGCCGCGGCCGGTAGCCGGACGATCCGCTTAAGGTCCCATGGCTTGCGCCTGCGGGCGCTTGGGGTCAAGCTCGACCATCCATCTCATGCGGCTGACCTTTGTCGGTCCGGCTGGAGTCGTTATCAAGTGATGTCTTCGCAGGGTCCGCGGCCGCGGGTCGGTCTGTTCGCCACCTGCCTCGTGGATCTGATCCGACCGTCCGTGGGCTTCGCGGCCGCCAAGCTGATCGAGGACGCGGGCTGCGAGGTGGTGGTTCCGGAGCAGACCTGCTGCGGCCAGCCGGCCTTCAACTCCGGCGACCGTGCCACCGCGCGCGCCATCGCGCTTGGGCTGCTCGACGCGTTTCAGGGCGTGGACTACGTGGTCGCGCCGTCCGGCTCCTGCGCCGGCATGCTGAAGCGCCACGTGCCGGAACTGTTCGCCGGCGAGCCGGACCTCGCCCGCCGGGCTCAGGCGCTGGCGGACAAGACCCATGAGCTGGTGTCCTTCCTCACCGACGTGCGCGGGGTAACGAGCGTCGCGGCCCGGTTCGACGGCGCGGTCACCTATCACGACAGCTGTTCGGGCCTGCGCGAGCTCGGCGTGCGCGACCAGCCGCGCCGGCTGCTGGAAAGCGTCGAGGGCCTGACGCTGACCGAGATGAAGGATTCCGACGTCTGCTGCGGCTTCGGCGGGACCTTCGCGGTGAAGTACGGCGAGATCTCCGACGCCATCGTCGCCAAGAAAGCTGCGAACGTGGAGGGCGCCGGCGCCGCCACGCTGCTCGCCGGCGATCTCGGCTGCCTCATGAACATGGCCGGCAAGCTGCAGCGGCAGGGCAGCGCCACCCGGGTGCGCCACGTGGCCGAGGTGCTGGCGGGCATGGCCGACGGGCCGGCCATCGGCGAGCCGGACAGCCGCCCGTGACCGCCCACGCGCCGACCTCGCCCGCCTTCAAGGCCAACGCCCACGCGGCGCTGCACGACCCGGCGCTGCAGCGGGCGCTCGGCAATGTGGAGACCGGCTTCATCCTCAAGCGCCGCAAGGCGGCGGACAAGCTGCCGGAGTTCGAGGCGCTCAGAGACTCCGCGCGCGACATCAAGAACCACACGCTCGCCCATCTCGACCTCTATCTGGAGGCCTATGAGCGCAAGGTGACGGAGGCCGGCGGCCAGGTGCATTTCGCGTCCACCGCCGCCGACGCCCGGGAGATCGTGGCCGACATCTGCCGCCGGGTCGGCGCCCGCACCGTGGTCAAGGGCAAGACCATGGTCTCCGAGGAGATCGACCTCAACGCCCATCTGGAGGCGATCGGCGTCACCCCCGTCGAGACCGATCTCGGCGAATACATCATCCAGCTGCGCGGGGAGCGGCCGAGCCACATCGTGGCGCCGGTGATCCACCTCAACCGCGACCAGATCGAGGCCAATTTCCGCGCCGCCCACGACGGCCTGCCGGACGGGCGCGACCTGTCCGCTCCGGAGGCGCTGCTGGCGGAGGCGCGGGCCATGCTGCGCGCCCGCTTCCTCGCCGCCGACGTCGGGATCACCGGCGCGAACTTCCTGGTGGCGGAGACCGGAACCTCGATCATCGTCACCAACGAGGGCAACGGCGACCTCAGCCAGACCCTGCCGAGGGTCCACATCGTGCTGGCCTCGATCGAGAAGCTGGTCCCGACCCTCGACGACGCGGCGCAGATGCTGCGCGTGCTGGCGCGCTCGGCCACGGGGCAGGAGATGTCGGTCTACACCACCTTCTCCACCGGGCCGCGCCGGGCGGAAGACCCGGACGGGCCGGAGGAGTACCATGTGGTGCTGCTGGACAACGGCCGCTCGGCCATGCTCGGCGGCGAGTTCCGGGAGATGCTGCGCTGCATCCGCTGCGCCGCCTGCATGAACCACTGCCCGGTCTATCACGCGGTCGGCGGCCACGCGTATGGCTGGGTCTATCCCGGCCCCATGGGCTCGGTGCTGTCGCCGTCGCTGATCGGCGTGGACAAGGCCGGCCACCTGCCCAACGCCTCCACCTTCTGCGGCCGCTGCGAGAGCGTCTGCCCGGTGCGCATCCCGCTGCCGAAGCTGATGCGGCACTGGCGCGAGCGAGAGTTCGAGCGCCACCTCTCGCCGGCGCCGGTGCGCTACGGCCTCGGGCTGTGGGGCTTTTTCGCCACCCGGCCGCGGCTCTACCGGCTCGCGACGCGGACCGCCGCGGCCGCGCTCGGCTGGCTCGGACGGAACAGGGGCCGCTTCCGTTCGTTGCCCCTTGCGAAGGGCTGGACGGCGACGCGCGACCTCGCGGCGCCCGAAGGCGGCACGTTCCAGGCCCGCTGGCGGGCGGAAAGGGCGAAGCGATGACCATGAGCGCGCGGGATCAGGTGATGGGCGCCGTCCGCCGGTCGCTCGGCGCGACCGGCGCGGAGCGGCCCCGGCTGAAGGTGGTGCAGGACCGCCTCGCGGCGCCGCCCATCGGCGTGGTTC
>NZ_JBHTMX010000199.1:0-5008 GCF_042679725.1 Methylopila musalis | reverse complement strand
CGCGCCGACTGCCCAGGCCTTCGCCGGCGCGCCCAGCAAGGCGACCGACGCGCCGGAGCCGTCCGAGGCGGCCAAGCCCGCCGCCATGAAGGTGGACACCGCCCCCGCCGCGGCGTCGGGCGGCCCGAACTTCCGCTGGCCGGTGCGCGGCCGCGTGGTGTCGAACTTCGGCTCCAAGGCGAGCGGCGTCACCAATGACGGCATCAACCTCGCGGTGCCGGAAGGCACCGAGGTCAAGGCCTCCGACGACGGCGTGGTGGCCTATGCGGGCGACCAGCTGAAGAACTTCGGCAATCTGGTGCTGATCCGCCATTCCAACGGCTGGGTCACGGCCTACGCCCACAACAGCGCGCTGAACGTGAAGCGCGGCGAGACGGTGCGCCGGGGCCAGATCATCGCCAAGTCCGGCTCGTCCGGAAACGTGGCCTCGCCGCAGCTGCACTTCGAGGTGCGCAAGGGCGCCCAGGCGGTGGACCCGATGGACCATCTCGCCGGCATCTGACCGACGCGGTTACGAACGAACAAAAAACCCGGCGTCTCCGCGACGCCGGGTTTTTTCATGCGGCGGGGCCGTTTAGCCTTCGAGGCGGCCCGCCAGATCCTGGATGAACTGCCACGCCACGCGGCCCGAGCGGGCGCCGCGGGTGGTGGCCCATTCCAGCGCGTCCCGGCGCAGCTCGGCGGCATCGACCGTCAGGCCGAGATGGGCCACGTAGCCGTCCACCATGGCGAGATATTCGGCCTGGCTGCAGCGGTGGAAGCCGAGCCACAGGCCGAAGCGGTCGGACAGCGACACCTTCTCCTCCACCGCCTCGCCGGGGTTGATGGCGGTGGAGCGCTCGTTCTCGATCATGTCGCGCGACAGCAGGTGGCGGCGGTTTGAAGTGGCGTAGAGCAGCACGTTGCCGGGCCGCCCCTCCACGCCGCCGTCCAGCACCGCCTTCAGCGACTTGTACGACGTGTCCTCTGCGTCGAAGGAGAGATCGTCGCAGAACAGCAGGAAGCGGTAGGGCGCGCCGCGCAGGAGGCCCATCAGCAGGGGCATCGATTCGATGTCCTCCCGGTGGATCTCGATCAGCTTCAGCCGGGGATGGCCTTCCGCCGTGGCGGTCTCGGCGACGCTCGCATGCGCGGCCTTGACCAGCGAACTCTTGCCCATGCCGCGGGCGCCCCAGAGCAGGGCGTTGTTGGCGGGGCGGCCGCGGGCGAAGCGCAGGGTGTTGGCGAGCAGCTGGTCGCGCACCCGGTCCACGCCCTTGAGCAGGCCGATCTCGACCCGCGACACCTCGGGCACGGGCTGAAGCCGCTTCTCGGCCGCGCTCCAGACGAAGGCGTCCGCCGCGTCGAAATCCGGGAGCGTGGGCGCGGGCGGCGCAAGCCGGTCCAGCGCGTCGGCGATGCGCGCCAGCAGGGCGTCGCGGGTGTCGGTGGCGGGCATGGAGTAGAACGGATCGGACATCGTGGGGATTCGCCTCGAACGCGGGTGGCGCGGAGACCGGGCGAGCCCGGCGCCACCGTGGTTATCCGTCGCGGCGCGGAGCGTCCACAACGCCTGCGGCATGACGGCTCCCACGCTTGCGTTCGTTCGACAAAGGACGAAGCCCGCGCGCCTCCGAGCCGTGATTTGCTTTCGCAAGGGGCGTGGCTATAGTCCGCGCGCTTTCGCCGGGGCGCGCTCCGGTTCTTGTCCGTCAGGTTGAAGCCGGCTCGATCGAGCGAGGCGCGCGACCCACGCCACCGGAGCTCACGATGTTCGTCACCCCCGCCTACGCCCAGGCCGCCTCCGCGGCGCCGAGCGGCACGGATTTCCTGATCCAGCTGCTGCCGTTCCTGCTGATCTTCGTGATCATGTATTTCCTGATCCTGCGGCCGCAGCAGAAGCGGGTGAAGGACCACCGGGAGATGGTGAAGAACGTGCGCCGCGGCGACGTCGTCGTCACCTCCGGCGGCCTGATCGCCCGCGTCACCAAGGTGGTGGACGACGGCGAGGTCGAGATCGAGCTGTCGCCGAACGTGCGCGCGCGCCTCTCGCGCGCCATGATCGCCGAGGTGCGCTCCAAGGGCGAGCCGGTCAAGGCCGAGTCCTGACGCTGTCCGCGCCGGGTTCGCCCGGCGCCCGCACTTGAGAAGGCCGGAAGGCTCATGCTGCATTTCTCGTTCTGGAAGACCGCGGCGGTGCTGGCGCTCTGCGCGCTCGGCGTTCTGTTCGCGCTGCCCAACGTGCTGCCCCAGTCGGTTCGCGACTTCTATCCGAGCTGGTTCCCGGCCCGCACCATCGTGCTCGGCCTCGACCTTCAGGGCGGCTCGCAGCTTCTGCTGGAGGTGGACGGCGAAGAGCTGACGCGCTCCCGCGCGGTCGCCCTGCAGGAGGATGTGCGGCGGCAGATGCGCGAGGCGCGCATCGGCACCAGCGAGATCCGGCTCGACGGCCGCACCGTCTCCGTGACGGTGCGGGACGCAGCCGATCTGGCCAAGGCGCAGGAGCGCCTGCGCACGATCGCCCAGCCGATCAGCAACAGCGTGTTCGGCGCCACCGGCCAGCTCGACATCGAGGTCGGCCAGCGCGGCCAGAACGTCGCCACCGCGACTATGACGGACGCCGGCGTCCAGTCCCGCATCCGTCAGGCGGTGGACCAGTCGCTCGAAGTGGTGCGCCGCCGCGTCGACCAGCTCGGCACGGTGGAGCCCTCGATCCAGCGCCAGGGCGCGAACCGCATCCTGGTTCAGGTGCCGGGTCTCGCCAATCCGGAGCATCTCAAGAGAATTCTCGGCCAGACCGCCAACATGGAGTTCCGGCTGGTGGACACGTCGACCCCGGTGGAGCAGGCGCTGCAGGGCGCGGTTCCGGCCGGGACCGAAGTGCTCTACGAGGAAGAGAACGGCGAGCGCACCCGTCCTTATCTGGTGGAGCGCCGCGCCATCATTTCCGGCGCGGAGCTGACCGACGCCCAGCCGAGCTTCGAGCAGAACACCCGCGAGCCGGTGGTCTCCTTCCGGTTCAACAATCGCGGCGCCCAGGCTTTCGCGGAGGTGACGCGGCAAAACGTGGGCAAGCCCTTCGCCATCGTTCTGGACAACAAGGTGATCTCGGCCCCAACCATTCGCGAGCCGATCACCGGCGGGCAGGGGCAGATCTCCGGCAACTTCACGGTTCAGAGCGCCAACGACCTCGCCGTTCTGCTGCGCGCCGGCGCGCTGCCGGCGCCGCTGGACGTGATCGAGGAGCGTGTGGTCGGCCCCGGCCTCGGGCAGGACTCGATCGAGGCCGGCACCCGCGCCACCTGGGTCTCCGCCGTGTTCGTGGTCATCTTCATGTTCGCGACCTACGGCGTATTCGGCTTCTTCGCCAACGTGGCGCTGACCGTGCACGTGGTGTTCATCTTCGCGCTGATGTCGCTGCTCGGCGCCACGCTGACGCTGCCCGGCATCGCGGGCATCGTGCTCACCATCGGCACCGCGGTCGATTCCAACGTGCTGATCTACGAGCGCATCCGCGAGGAGTTCCGCGCCGGCCGCAGCATGGTCTCGTCGATCGAGGCCGGCTTCAAGCACGCCTTCGCCGTCATCGTGGACTCGAACTCCACCATGGGCATCGCGGCCCTCATCCTGTTCGCGCTGGGCTCCGGTCCGGTGCGCGGCTTCGCGGTGGTCTTCCTGCTCGGCATCCTCACGACCGTGATCACGGCCGTGACCATGACCCGCATGATGATCGCGCTGTGGTACCGGCGCACGCGCCCGACCACGATGCCGTTCTGACCGAAAGCCCGCACCGATGCGTCTGATCCGACTCTTCCCCGACGACAGCAAGTTCCGCTTCGTCCGCTGGCGCTGGCTGAGCTTCCCGTTCTCGGCGGCGATCTCGGTCGCCACCATCATCCTGTTCCTGACGATCGGCCTGAACTTCGGCATCGACTTCACCGGCGGCACGCTGATGGAGCTTCAGGCGAAGAACGGCGTCGCCGACATGGCGTCGGTGCGCGAGAAGGCGCACAGCTTCGACGCTGGCGAGGTGGAGGTGCAGGAGTTCGGCTCCGGCGGGCAGGTCTCCGTGCGCTTCCGCATCCAGCCCGGCGGCGAGCCGGCCCAGAGCGCGCTGGTGAGCAAGGCCCGCACCGCCTTCGAGACCGACTACGAGGTGCGCCGCGTCGAGACGGTGGGGCCGCGCGTCTCCGGCGAGCTGGTGCAGTCCGGCACGCTCGGCGTCGTGCTCGCGATCGTCTCGGTGCTGGTCTACCTGTGGTTCCGCTTCGAGCTGACGCTCGCCATCGGCGCGGTGATCGGCACGCTGCACGACATCGTGCTCACGGTCGGCTTCTTCATCATCACCCGCGAAGAGTTCAACATGACCTCCATCGCGGCGATCCTGACCATCGTCGGCTATTCGCTGAACGAGACGGTGGTGGTGTTCGACCGCACCCGCGAACTGCTGCGGCGCTACAAGAACATCCCGACCGAGGAGCTGCTGGACATCTCCATCAACTCCACCATGTCGCGCACCATGATGACCGCCACCACCACGGCGCTGTCGCTGCTGGCGCTGGTGCTGTTCGGCGGGCAGGCCATCCAGGGCTTCGCCAACGTTATGCTGTTCGGCGTGGTGATCTGCACCTATTCGGCGATCTTCGTGTCCTCGCCCATGCTGATCTATCTCGGCCTGAAGACCTCGGGCCGGGCGGCGGCGGACGAGAAGGCCGAGGCCCAGGCGCGCGCGACCAAGGCGCGGGCCTGACCCGCGCGGAGCCGGGCGTCGGCATGGAGGACGGGCGGCATCTGCCGGGCGCCCATCTGATCGACGCCTATGGCGGCGGCGGGTTCCGCTTCGCGGACCTGTCCCACCGGGGCTCGCTGCTCTGCCTGCCGTCGGGCATGTGGGCCTGGCCCTACGCCGCGGCCCGCGATCTGGATGAGGCGGCCTTCGCCCGGGTGCTGGCGGAGGCGGACGCGATCGACACCCTGCTGTTCGGCGCGGGCGCCGACATCGCGCAGCCGCCCGCCGCGGTGCGCGCGG
>NZ_JBHTMX010000198.1:0-5011 GCF_042679725.1 Methylopila musalis | reverse complement strand
TCGGCGCGGCCGAGGCGCGCGCCGAGCCGGGTCGTGGCCGCGACGGCGGCCTCGTAGGGGCGCTGGCCGGGCTCGTAGATGGCGTAGCTGTCCACGGCCGCGATCCGCGACAGGGCGCTCCGCCGCGCCTCGTACCAGGGCGAGATCAGGATCAGGTCCGGCCGCGCCGCCAGCAGGCGCTCGTAGCTCACGGAGCCGCGCAGGCCGAGATCGACCACCTGGTCGGGCGCGGCCGGCTCCACCGCCGCCTTGCGGAACAGCACCAGTTCGGTCGCGGCCACCGGGACCACGCCCAGAGCCAGCGCGGTCTCGAACATGGCCCAGTCGATCGCGGCGACCCTTGGAGAGGCGCCCGCGCCGCGCGCTGCGCCGGCCATCGATACGCCGAACGCCGCGGCCCCGAACACGAGGCCGCGGCGCGACAGTCCGCCCGTTTCGCGGCGGGCGCTCCGGCCCGCCGCCCGTTCGTGGATCACCACGTATAGCTCGCCTTCAGCAGCGCCCTGCGGCCCTCGCCGTAGGAGCAGACGTTGATGCCCTGGCAGCCGGACACGTAGCGCTTGTCGAACAGGTTCGTCACATTGAGGCTGACCTTGTAGGCGTCCCACTCGTAGCGCGCGGCGACGTCGAACAGCGTGGCGTCGGGAACCTTCACGGTGTTCGGCTGCGTCGCCTCCGACTTGCCAAGGTAGCGCACGCCGCCGCCGAGGCTGAGACCCTTCAGCGATCCGGTGGTGAAGGTGTAGTCGAGGAAGGCCGAGCCGATGATCTCAGGCACGAGGAAGGGCTGCTCGCCCTTGAGCGAAGTTCTAGTGTCTGACGTGCCCTTGAGGATCTTCAGTTCGTAGGCCGTGAACGAGCCGATGAACTTCCAGTTTTCCGTGAAGTTCGCCTGCGCCTCGAATTCGACGCCGCGCGAACGCACCTCGCCGAGCTGGCTCTGCGCGTTAAACGGACCGGAGACGTAGTTCTCCTTCGTCAGATCGAAGACAGCCGCCGTGAACAGGCCCGAGAACCAGGTCGGCGCATACTTCACGCCCGCTTCGTACTGAACACCCGTCTCAGGCTTGAAGGCGCGCCGGACGATGACTCCGTTCTCCAGAGCGGGATTGTAGCCGATGAGCGGATTGAAGGTGCTGGCGACGCTGACATACGGCACAAGGCCGTTGGCGAACTCGTAGCCCAGCCCCGCCCTGCCGCTGAAACGTCCGCGATTGAGGCTGACGTCGTTGCCGTACAGGGGGTTGGAATCCCCGTCGAGCCACATGCGGTCGTAGCGGCCGTTGAGCGTGGCGATGAAGCCGCCGCCGAACCGGATCTGGTCCTGAAGATAGACGCCGGCCTGATGCAGCTTCGAGGTTTGATCGAGATAGGTCGAGCCGAACGAGGCCTGCGTTTCGTCGATGCCGTAGAACTTGTAGTCGACGCCGAAGAGCAGGGTGTGGCTGACGGCGCCGGCGTCGATCTTCCCGACGACATTGTTGTCGGCGGTGAAGCTGTAGGACTTGGTGTGGTGGTTGAAGGGGATCAGCGACAGCGCGGTGTTTCCGGCGCTGGGGCGGGGCTGGAAGCCCCAGCCGAACGGATAGACCTGCGCTTCCTTGAGGTCCGCATAGGTGAAGCGCGCCTTGGAGTTCACCGTCCACACATCGGTGAGATCGCGATTGAGCTCATAGCCGACGCTGGCCTGACGCCGATCGTAGCGGTCGAAGTCCGGATCGGAGAAGTTGTCCTTCCGCCCGATGCGGCCGAGATCGATCGTGCCGTCGACGGACGTCGCCCGCTTCACCGTGCCGTAATAGGGCAGGAAATCACCGCCGCCGTGCGTCTGGTCGGCGTGCTGGTAGTTGGCGTAGACGGTCAGGTCCGTTCCGGCGTCCGGCGAGTAGGTCGCCGCGCCCTGGATGACGCCGCGGACGCCATCCTCGTCCTTCGCGTAACCGTCGCCGCCCTCAAGCTTGCCCGTGACGCGGTATTTCCAGACCGGGGGAAGCGCGCCGAGCTTGCTCTCGACGCCGTTCGGCACGACGCGGTTGATGTCGAACGCGCCGTAGCCGGTCGGATAGTTGTCGATCCCGACCTCGATCTGGCTGAAGTCGTGGTCGAGCGGACGCTTGCTGACGTAGTTGATGATGCCGCCGATGTTGCCGCCGCCATAGAGCGACGACGACGCGCCGCGCAGCACTTCCACTCGCTCGAGCAGATAAGCGTCCTGGTAGAAGTTGCCGAAGGCGTAGGACAGCAGCTGCATGCCGTCGCGGTAGACGCCGGTCTGCGTGGCGTCGAAGCCGCGGATGTAGAACCAGTTGGTGTCGCTGTCCTCACCGAAGGGCTGTGCGAACACGCCGGCCGAATAGCGCACCGCCTCGTCGGTCTTCTGCGCGCCGAGGTCGTCCATCTGCTGGCGGCCGACCACGCCGATCGACTGCGGCACCAGCTTCAGCGCCGTGTCGGTTTTCGAGCCGGTGGTGGTGGCGACGGGCGCCCAGCCCTGCACCGGGGCGACGCCGTCGCCCGCGCTCGCGCCAGTGCTGGAGGCGCCGCGGCCTTCGACCTCGATCGCCTCGAGCTGCGTGACGCCGGCCTGCTGCGCCGCGGCGCGATCCGCCTGCGCGATCACGGCGAGCGCGACGCCTGCCAGCAAAACAGCGTTCAGTCCCGTCTTGTGGATCACTTGAGTTCTCACTTGCCCAGACAGCGCAAAGATTAGGCGGAACGCTCTAGATTAGAATTAGTACAATCTAATCCAATTGGTTGAGTCTTGACCGCCTTCGTTTGGCCACTAAAAGTTCGTGGCGAAGCGCGGTCTTGAATGAATTTGGCTTTACAGCGCCGATCGCTGCTCCTGTGGTCCACAAGCATCAGTTCGCGTCTCGCGCGGGCAAGAGGAGAGATCCGGTTTGGCGGAGTTCCGGCCGCGAATGACCGCGCGGCGGCATGGCGTCGCGGTGCTGGGCGAGCCCAGCGCCCACGTGTCCGATGTCGGGCTGGTCGAGGTGTGGCGCGCGCGGTGCGAGCCCGGCGCCACGGGCGACTATGTCTCGCTCGACCCGCGGCTGTTCATCGTGCTCGAGCCGCTGGACGCCGAGGTGGCGCTCACCGGCCGGGCGGGGGAGGCGGCCTCGCGCGGTCGGTCCGCGAGCTTCGTGCCCGCGGGCGAGCCGGTGCGCCTGTCCGTGCAGGGCGCCACCACCATCCGCCATCTCGACCTGCATTTCGACGCCAGCCGGATCGGCCCGGTGGCGGGCCTGCGCGACGTGTCGGTCAGCGTGCCGCGGTTGATGTTCGTGGACGAGCGCGTGCAGCGCATGGCGCGCCTGCTGGAGGCGGCCTGCGCCCGCGCCGGCGACGGGCCGGGTCTTTACGGCGACGATCTGGTGGTCGCGCTCATCGCCGCGGCGCTCACCGGGGGCGACCCGGGCGCGCGGCGCAGCCTGCTCTCCGACCGCCAGCTCTCACTGTCGGTGGATTTCATCGAGGCGAACTGCGCCCGCACCATCCGCCTGCACGAACTCGCCGAGCTCACCGGGCTGACGGAGAGCTACTTCAGCCACGCCTTCAAGGCCGCCACCGGCACCCCGCCGCACCGCTGGCAGCGCCAGGCGCAGGTGCGGCGCGCCAAGGACATGCTGAGCCGAACCTCCGTCTCGCTCACGGAGGTGGCCTTCGCGTCCGGCTTCTCCGACCAGCCGCACCTCACCCGCGTGTTCAAATCCGCGACCGGCAAGACGCCCGCGGCCTGGCGCGCCGGCCAGAGATGACGCCGCGCCGGCCCGCGCGTCAGCGCGCGAAGGCGAGCAGGGCGCTGGTGCGCGGGTGGGTCATCACCTCCATGGCGACGCCGTAGATCTCCTCCAGCCGGTCCGGGGCGATCACCTCCGCCGGGCCGCCGCGCACGATCAGCCGCCCGCCATGCAGCGCCACGAGGTCGTCGCAGAAGCGCGCGGCCATGTTCACGTCGTGAAGCACCACGATCACGCCGAGGCCGCGCGTCTCCGACAGCCGTTCCACGAGGCCGAGCACCTCGATCTGGTGGGCGATGTCGAGCGCCGAGGTGGGCTCGTCCAGCAACAGCCATTTGGCCTGCTGCGCCACCAGCATGGCGAGCCAGACGCGCTGGCGTTCGCCGCCGGACAGCTCGTCCGCCAGCCGGTCCGCGAAGGCCTCCACGTCGGTCAGCGCCATGGCCTCCTGCACGGCGTCCGCATCCGCCTTGCCGAAGCGGCCGAGCGCGCCGTGCCACGGGTAGCGGCCGAGCGCGACCAGCTCCTTCACCTTGAGTCCGGTGGCGAGGGGGGGATGCTGCGGCAGATAGGCCACCTCCCGGGCGAAGGCCCGCGCCGACCACTGCTGGATCGGCCGCCCGTCGAGACGGATCGCGCCGCCGGTCGGCGTCTCCTGCCGCGCCAGCAGCTTGAGCATGGTGGATTTGCCGGACCCGTTGTGGCCGATGAGCCCAATCACCCGGCCCGGCTGGAACCGCGCGGCGACGGGCTGCAGCAGCGTGCGCCCCGCCACCGCGAAGGTCGCGCCGTCGAGCGCGAAGCCCGTCTCGTCCCCAAAGCTGTCAGCCGTCGCCATGCGCCGTTCGCCTTCCACGCCATCACACGCCGCACGGACCATAGACCATTCGCGCCGCCGCCCGCGAGGACGATCCTGCATCAGGTGACGGCCTTGGCTGACGCGCCATCCATCAAAGCGCGTTTCGTCGCCGTGTTGTTCGCCGCGGCCACGTGGGGTAGCTAGATCGGGGCGACGGAGAGGCGGTTTGGTGGTCGGATTCCGGAAAACGGGCGGCGTGGTGCGGGGGCTTCTGCTCGCGTATCTGCTCGTGATCCAGTCCGCGCTGGGCGGGCTCGCCCTCGGGTCTCAGCCGCTGGCCGCCGCGCCCGCCGCGGCGATCGACTGCCTTTCCGGCCACGGTTCCGACAGCGGCCCGGCGCAGGACCACGGCGCCGTTCCCGGCTGCTGCGTCACGGCGTGCGCGTTCCACGCCGGCGGCATGGCCGCG
>NZ_JBHTMX010000197.1:0-5046 GCF_042679725.1 Methylopila musalis | reverse complement strand
CGCCGCGGCGCTCGCTCTCCTGCCGCAGCTGGTTGAGGATGCCGCCCTGGCCCGAGCCCAGCGGCGCCTGTGGCCCGGCCGCGCCTGCGGGCGCGTTGGCCGGCTGCGGAACCGCCGCGTTCGACGGCTGGAGCCGGTCGAGCACCGACCCGCCGCCATAGCCCGCGAGAATCGTCAGCGTCAGGCTGGTGACGAAGAACGCCGCCGCGAGATAGGCGGTGAGGCGCGTCAGCGGGTTGCTCTGGCTGCGGCCGGCCATGAAGCCGCCGCCGCCGCCGATGCCGAGCGCGCCGCCCTCGGACTTCTGGAGCAGCACCACCACGACGAGCGCCAGAACGATCATCAGGTGGATAACGATAAGGACGGTCTGCATGAGGCTCGCGGCGATGTGAATGACAGAAAGCGTCGCCGGCCATGCGTCGACGACGAAGTGCGGCTGTTTACACCACGCGCACCGCGCGCGCCAGCGCCGGGGCCATGGTCACGCGAAAGCGGCGCGGGCGATGGCGAGGAAGGACTCCGCCTTCAGGCTGGCGCCGCCCACCAGCGCGCCGTCGACGTCGGCCACCGCGAGCAGTTCCGCCGCGTTGCCGGGCTTCACCGAGCCGCCGTAGAGCACGCGGAACGCCCGGCCCGTGTCGCCGAAGCGGCGCGCCAGCTCGTCGCGGATGAAGCGGTGCGTCTCCGCCACCTCGTCGACCGTCGGGGTGAGCCCGGTGCCGATGGCCCAGACCGGCTCGTAGGCCACCACGATGGTCTCGGGCGACGATTCGTCCGGCAGGGAGCCCGCAAGCTGGCGGCCCACCACCTCGAGCGCCCGCCCGCTCTTGCGCTCGTCCTCGGTCTCGCCGACGCAGACCACGCCGATGAGCTTGGCGCGCAACGCGGCTTTGGCCTTGGCGCGGATGAGCTGGTCGGTCTCGCGGTGGTCGCCGCGGCGCTCGGAATGGCCGACGATGACCGCGCCGCCGCCGGCGTCGCGCACCATCTCGGCGGAGATGTCGCCGGTGAAGGCGCCCGAGGCCTCCGGGTGGCAGTCCTGCGCGCCCACGATCACGCCCGCGCCGCGGGTGGCGGTGGCGAAGCTCGTCAGCAGCGTCGCCGGCGGGAACACCATCAGGTCCACCTTGTCCTTGATGGCCGGATAGGCGCCGACCATCTGGACGAACTCGGGCGCGGAGGACGCGAGGCCGTGCATCTTCCAGTTTCCGGCGACGAGGGGCTTGCGCGCGACGGTCATGCGGGGCGTCTCCTGATCCTTGAACCGGAAAGTTCTGGCGTCTTTCTCGCCACGCGGGTTAAGCGAAACGCGGCCCGCTGGCAATTCGCGCGTTCTTGAGATTTGCGACCTGCGACGGGGGCCGCTAAACGTCCGCGTTCCAAGAGTTTCGGCGCGTCGTCGCGCCCGACGTCAAAGGCATGTGATCCGCGATGCTGCAACTTCTCCGCAAAGGCGCCGCCGGCTGGGTCGCCAAAGTCTTCCTGGGCGTGCTCGTGCTGAGCTTCGCGGTCTGGGGCGTGGCGGACGTGTTTCGCACCGGCGGCTCCGCCAATGTGGCGGCGTCGGTGGGCGAGCAGCAGATTCCGCTGGAGACGTTCCGCCGGGCGTATCAGGGCGAGCTGCGGCGCCTGAGCGAGGAGGCCAAGCGCCCGATCACGCCGGAGATCGCCCGCATGGCGGGGCTCGGCGACCGGGTGCTGAACAACCTGATCAACGAGGCGGCGCTGGACGAAAGCGTGCGGGCCTTCGGCCTCTCGGTCTCCGACGACGAGGTGGCGCGCGAGATCACGGGCGACCCGATCTTCCGCGGACCGACCGGCGGCTTCGACCGCGCCCAGTTCAACTCCATCCTCGCCAACAACAACCTGCGCGAGCAGGACTACGTGCTGCTGCAGCGCGGCTTCACCTCCCGCCGCCAGATCACCGACGCGCTGACCGACGGCGTGCAGGCCCCGGCGGTGCTGCGCGAGGCGGTGCACGCCTTCGAATCCGAAAGCCGCACGCTGTCCTACCTCACCCTCCAGCAAGAGGCGCCGGCCGCCGTGCCCGCGCCGTCGGAGGCGCAGCTCAAGAGCTTCTATGAGGAGCACAAGGCGAGCTTCGCCGCGCCGGAATACCGCAAGCTCGCCACGCTGACGCTGGACGCGGCCGCCATCGCCGCCTCCAAGCAGATTCCCGAGGCGCAGCTCCGGGCCTATTACGACGAGAACCATCCCCGCTACGTGACGGCGGAGAAGCGCTCCATCGAGCAGATCGCCTATCCCTCGCTCGCCGACGCCAAGGCCGCCTCGGACCGCATCAAGGCCGGCGGGCTGTTCGAACAGGAGATGATCGCCCGCAAGATCACCCCGCAGGACGCGTTCCTGGGCGACCTGACCAAGGCCCAGATGTTCGACAAGAAGATCGCGGACGTGGCCTTCGCGCTGCAGCCGAACGCCGTGAGCGAGCCGGTGGAGGGCGCTTACGCCACCGTGCTGCTGCGCGTCACCGGCGTGCAGCAGCAGCAGGTGCGCCGCTTCGAGGACGTGCGCAACGACATCCGTAAGGTGCTGGCCGAAACGCAGGCCCGCGACGAACTGCGCTCCCGCCACGACGCCATCGACGAGGCCCGCCTCGGCGGCCAGACGCTGGCCGAGATCGCCAAGGCCCAGAACCTGACGCTGCGCACCATCGACGCGGTGGACGCCAGCGGGCTCGATCCGGCCGGCAAGCCCATCACCGGCCTCGCCACCCAGGCGGACGTGCTGAAGGCGGCGTTCGAGGCGCAGGTCGGCTCCGAGAACCCGGCGGTCGCCACCGGCGAAGCCTATGTCTGGCACGACGTGCTGCAGGTCTCGCCCGCCCGCGACCGCACCTTCGAGGAGGCGAAGCCGCTGGCGGAGACCCGCTGGCGCGAGGAGCAGGCCCGCAAGCGCCTCGCGACCCGCGCCGACCAGATCATCGCCGAACTCACCGGTGGAAAAACGCTGGAGCAGGTGGCGCAGGCCCAGAAGCTGGAGGTCGACCAGACCGAGACCACCCGTCTCGGCGGCGCGCCGGCGGTGACGCAGGATCAGGCCACGGCGATCTTCCAGACGCCGGTGGACGGCTTCGGCAAGACGCCGCCCGGCGCGGACGGCTCGCGGCTCGTGTTCAAGGTGACCGCCGAGAACACCCGCCCGTTCGATCCCAAGGCCGCCGACACCACCGGGCAGGCCGCCAAGATCGCGGAAAGCCTCGGCGGCGACGTCGTCACCTCCTTCGTGCGCAAGCTGCGCGACGATCTCGGCGCCCGCGTCGATCAGGGCGCGGTGACGCGCGTGGTCGGCGGCGGCGAAGGCTGACCCACCTCAAACGGGCTCCGGAGCCTCGTCCGATGCTGATCCAGCCGCCGCTGGAGGCCTTCGCCTCCGCCTATGACGCCGGCCAGGCGCAGGTCGTCTCCACCACGCTGGTGGGCGACCTGGAGACGCCGGTCTCGGCCTATCTGAAGCTCGCCGAAGGCCGCGCCAACGCCTTCCTGTTCGAGTCCGTGGAGGGCGGCGCCACGCGCGGCCGCTACTCCATGATCGGGCTCAAGCCCGACTTGCTGTGGCGCTCGAAGGGCGGCGCGGCCGAGATCAACCAGCGCGCCGCCGCCGACCTCGAGGCGTTCGAGCCCTGTTCGGGCCGCCCGCTCGAGGCGCTGCGCGCGCTGCTGGCCGAATCCCGCATCGAGGTGGCGCCCGGCCTGCCGCCCATGTCGGCGGGCGTGTTCGGCTATCTCGGCTACGACATGGTGCGGGAGATGGAGGAGCTGCCCTCCCCCAACCCCGACGCGCTCCGTGTGCCCGACGCCATCCTGATGCGGCCGACGGTGATGGTCGTGTTCGACGGCGTGAAGGACGAGATCACCGTCGTCACGCCCGTGCGGCCGGAAGCGGGCGTCACCGCGGCCCAGGCCCACGCCCGCGCCGTGGACCGGCTGACGGAGATCGTCGAGGGGCTGGACCGCCCCGCGCCCCGCGAGCCCGCGACGGCGAGCGGACCGGAAGCCGGCTACGCTCTGACCTCCAACACCCTGCCCTCCGAGTACGAGGCCATGGTGCTGCGGGCGAAGGAGTACATCGCGGCCGGCGACATCTTCCAGGTGGTGCTGTCTCAGCGCTTCGAGGCGCCGTTCGACCTGCCCGCCTTCGCGCTCTACCGGGCGCTCCGCCGCACCAACCCGGCGCCGTTCCTGATCCATCTGGATTTCGGCGGCTTCCAGATCGTGGGCTCCAGCCCCGAAATCCTGGTGCGGGCGCGCGACGGCAAGGTCACCATCCGTCCCATCGCCGGCACCCGCCCCCGCGGCGCCACCCCGGCGCAGGACAGGGCGCTGTCGGACGAGCTTCTGGCCGACCCCAAGGAGCGGGCGGAGCACCTGATGCTGCTCGATCTCGGCCGCAACGACGTGGGCCGTGTGTCGGAGATCGGCTCGGTGCGCGTCACCGACCAGTTCTTCCTCGAATATTACAGCCAGGTCATGCACATCGTCTCGAACGTCGAGGGCCGGCTGAAGGCCGACGCCGACGCGCTGGACGCGTTGGTCGCGGGTTTCCCCGCGGGCACGGTCTCGGGCGCGCCCAAGGTGCGGGCCATGGAGATCATCGACGAGCTCGAGAAGGACAAGCGCGGCGTCTACGCCGGCTGCGTCGGCTATTTCGGCGCCAATGGCGAGATGGACACCTGCATCGTGCTGCGCACGGCGGTGGTGAAGGACGGCCGAATCCACGTGCAGGCCGGCGCCGGCGTGGTCGCCGACAGCAACCCGGCCTCCGAGCAGGCGGAGTGCGTCAACAAGGCCAAGGCCCTGTTCCGGGCGGCGGAGGAAGCCCGCCGCTTCGCCAATGTGGGCCGCCGGGGCCAGTAACGAAAACGGGCGCCCGTTAAGGGCGCCCGTCGGAAGCCCGGAACGGCGTTCCGCTCAGTAGCGGCAGGGAACGCTGTAGCGCTCGCCGTAGCGGTTGGTGGCGTAGCAGCGGCGCGGGCCGCGGGTGTTCGCGCCGACCACGGCGCCGGCGCCGGCGCCGACCACGCCGCCC
>NZ_JBHTMX010000196.1:0-5063 GCF_042679725.1 Methylopila musalis | reverse complement strand
GGCCGCCCGGACCCGCGCGACGCCGCGACCGTCATCGGCGCGATCCGGCGCGGGGTGGAGCTCGTCCACGGCGAGCGCTGCGGCGCGCTGGTGACCGCGCCGATCGCCAAGGCCCCGCTGATGGCGGCGGGCTTCCCCCATCCCGGCCACACCGAATATCTCGGCGCGCTCGCGGGCGAGCTCTGGGGCGCGCCCGCCCGGGCGGTGATGCTGCTGTGGTCCGAGGAGGTGGCGGTGGTCCCCGTCACCGTCCACGTGCCCTTGCGCGCCGCGCCGGACCTTCTGACCGAGGACGAGATCGTGGAGACCGGCCGCGTGCTGGTGCGCGACCTGCGCCGCCGGTTCCGGCTCGAGGCGCCGCGCATCGCGGTGGCGGGCCTCAACCCCCATGCGGGCGAGGACGGCAAGCTCGGCCATGAGGACGAGGCGATCGTCGCGCCTGCCGTGCGGCGGCTGCAGGCGGAGGGCGTCGCCGCCACCGGGCCGCACCCGGCCGACACGCTGTTCCACGCCGCCGCCCGCGCCCGCTACGACGCGGCGCTCTGCATGTATCACGATCAGGCGCTGATCCCGGTGAAGACGCTCGCCTTCGACCGGGCGGTGAACGTCACGCTCGGCCTGCCATTCGTGCGAACCTCGCCGGACCACGGCACCGCCTTCGACATCGCGGGCACGGGCGCAGGCAACCCCGAAAGCCTCGCCGCCGCGCTGGAGCTCGCCGCGCGCCTTTCCGCGGAGCCCGTCGCGCCGTGAGCGCCATCGACGACCTGCCCCCGCTCCGGGACGTGCTGCGGACGCACGACCTGATCCCGAAGAAGTCGCTCGGCCAGAACTTCCTGCTCGACCTGAACCTCACCGCCCGCATCGCGCGCGCCGGCGGGCGGCTCGCGGGCGTCACCGTGGTGGAGGTCGGCCCCGGCCCCGGCGGGCTGACCCGCGCGCTGCTGGCGGAAGGCGCGGCGCGGGTGGTGGCGATCGAGAAGGACGGCCGCGCCATCGCCGCTTTAAACGAGATCGCCGCGCGCTACCCGGGCCGGCTGGAGATCGTCGAGGGCGACGCGCTGGAGACGGACATGGCCCGTCTCGCCGCCGGCGACGGCCCGGCGCGGATCATCGCCAACCTGCCCTACAACGTGGCGACGCCGCTGCTCACCGGCTGGGTCGGCGCGGCCCAGTGGCCGCCGTTCTGGGACGGCCTGACGCTGATGTTTCAGCGCGAGGTGGCGGAGCGCATCGTGGCCGGGCCCGGCGACGACGCCTATGGCCGGCTCGGCGTGCTGTGCGGCTGGCGCTGCGAGGCGAAGATCGCCTTCGACGTCGGCCCGCAGGCCTTCACGCCGCCGCCCAAGGTCACGTCCTCGGTGGTGCGGCTGACGCCCCGGCCCGATCCCCTGCCCTGCTCGGTCAAGGCGCTGGAGACCGTGACCCAGGCCGCCTTCGGCCAGCGCCGCAAGATGCTGCGCCAGAGCCTGAAGAGCCTCGGCGACGCCGCCGCCCTGCTGGACGCCGCCGGCCTCGAGCCGACGCGGCGGGCGGAGGAGATCCCCGTCGCGGGCTTCGTGGCGCTCGCCAACGCCTGGGAGGCCGCCCGCGCGGCCTCCGCCTGACCGCGCGTCGGCGCTCTCCGCTCATCGTCATGCCCGGCGTATGCCGGGTATCCACGACTTGCCCGTCGACGGTTTCACCCAAGGCAAGTCGTGGATGCCCGCGCGACGGCGCGGGCATGACGGAGCAGCCGGGCCTCTTACGCTCGAACGCCGTCAGACGTTCAGGACGCCGCGAGGAACAGCGCGCCCGCCAGCGCGAAGCCGACCACGCTGATCAGCGTCTCCAGCACGGTCCAGGTCTTGAGCGTGGTCTTCACGTCCATGCCGTAGAAGCGGCCCACCAGCCAGAAGCCGGAATCGTTGACGTGGCTCGCGATCACCGAGCCGGCGGCGAGCGCCAGCACCGAGGCTGCGAGCTGCACCGGGTTGTAGCCCGCCGCCGCGATCGCCGGCTGCACCAGACCGACCGCGGTAATGAGCGCGACCGTCGCCGACCCCTGCGCCAGCCGGAGCGCCGCCGCGATCACGTAGCCCGCCACGAACACGTGCAGGCCGAGCCCCTCCAGCGCCTGCGACAGCGCGAGCCCGATGCCGCTTTCCCGCAGCACCTCGCCGAACATGCCGCCGGCGCCGGTGATCAGCGTGATGGCGCAGATCGGCCCCAGCGCGCCGTCCAGCAGCTTCTCCACCTCCGCGCCGCTGCGGCCCCGGCGGGCGCCCAGCACGTAGGACCCGACGAACACCGCCACCAGCAGCGCCACCGGCGTGGAGCCGAGCGCCCGCGCCACCTGGAACCACGTGCCGTCGCGGCTGACGTCGCCGGCGGCGGCGAGCGCGTTCAGCCCCGTGTTGAGGAAGATGAGCGCCAGCGGCAGCATCATCAGCAGCACGACGGTGGAGGAGCGCGGCGGGTTGGGATCGTGCGCGACCTGCGGGCCGCCGGCCAGGATCTCCGGCACCTCCACATGGATGCGCTTGCCGATCCACAGGCCGAACAGGTAGCTCGTGATGTACCAGGTGGGCAGCGCCACCGCGAGGCCGAGCAGGGTGACGAGGCCAACGTCCGCCTTGATCAGCTCGGTCGCGGCCACTGGCCCCGGATGGGGCGGCACGAACACGTGCATAACCGAGAACGCGCCCGCGACCGGTATGCCGTAGAGCAGCAGCGATCCGCCGAGCCGCCGCGCCACCGTGAACAGGATCGGCAGCATCACCACGAGGCCGGCGTCGAAGAAGATCGGGAAGCCGAAGATCAGCGACGCCACGCCGAGCGCCAGCGGAGCCCGTTTCTCGCCGAACAGCGCCACCAGATCGTCCGCCAGCGCCTGCGCGCCGCCCGACACCTCCACCAGCCGCCCGAGCATGGCGCCGAGGCCGATCAGCAGCGCCACGCTGCCGAGCGTGGTGCCGAAGCCGTGCAGCAGCGTGGGCACCACCTTGCCCGGCGCGATGCCGGCCGCGAAGGCGGTGAGGAGGCTGACCAGCACCAGCGCCAGAAAGGCGTGGATGCGGAACTTCAGGATCAGCACCAGCAGCAGCGCGACGGCGCCGGCGGCGATCAGCAGCAGCGGGCCGGCGCCGAGCGCGGGAACGGCTTGGGAAGGCGTCATGGGGGCGTCTCGTAGGTCTTCGGAAGGCGGCGAGCGTCAGCGGGCGGCGGAGACGGCGGAGGTCGGCCGCTCCAGGCCGAGCGCCGCGACGGCGCGGTCCACCACCGTCTGCGGCGAGGCGGTGATGTCGACCCGCGCGCCGGCCTCGTCCGTCGCCAGCGGCTCCAGCGCCGCGAACTGGGAGGCGAGCAGCGAGGTCGGCATGTAATGGCCCGCGCGGTGGGACATGCGGTCCTCCACCAGCGCCGGGTCGCCGGCGAGCTCCAGGAAGCGCACCCGCGCCGGGGCGCCGCGCAGCACGTCGCGGTAGCGGCGCTTCAGCGCGGAGCAGGTGACGACGGTGGAGGCGCCCTCCCCGGCCTGCGCGCCGATCCAGTCGCGGATCAGCACGAGCCAGGGCGCCCGGTCGTCGTCGTCAAGCGGAACGCCGGCGCTCATCTTGGCGATGTTCGCGGGCGGATGGAACTCGTCGGCCTCGGCGAAGGCCCAGCCGAGCCGCGCCGCCAGAGCCTGCGCGACGGTGGTCTTCCCCACCCCCGACGGCCCCATCACCACCACGCAGTCGGGCCGTCCGGCCGCTTCGCCGTTGCTCGCCATTGGCGTGTTCCCTCGTGTTTGTCGTTGTCGTGACATAGCGCTCGCACGCCTGCGGCGATCCGTCCACCGCCATGATTCGCGCGTCATCCACAGCGTCCTGCGCCGGAATACGGGCGACCTCCGCGCCGCGCCGGGGCCGTCGGCGCCCCAACAGGGCGATCATGCTCTAAGCTCGCACGATCCGACTCACCCCCCCCCCCGCCCGGAGCGGCCCCCGCCCATGCCCGTCCGCCTGCTTTCCGACACGGTCGCGAACCGCATCGCCGCCGGCGAGGTGGTGGAGCGCCCGGCCTCGGTGGTGAAGGAGCTGACCGAGAACGCCCTCGACGCCGGCGCGACCCGCATCGAGATCGTGCTCGAGGGCGGCGGCGCGCGGCTGATCCGCGTGTCCGACGACGGCTGCGGCATGGACCGCGACGACCTCGTGATGGCGGTGGAGCGCTTCGCCACCTCCAAGATCACCAGCGACGACGATCTGGTCGGCGTCGCCACCATGGGGTTCCGGGGCGAAGCGCTGCCCTCCATCGGCGCGGTGGCGCGGCTCGCCATCGCGACGCGCCGCGCCGACGCGCCCCACGGCTGGCGGCTCGCGGTGGACGGCGGCCGCAAGGGCGAGGCCGAGCCCGCCGCGCTGCCGCCGGGCACGCGCATCGAGGTGCGGGACCTGTTCTTCGCCACCCCCGCCCGCGCCAAGTTCCTGAAATCCGATCGCGCCGAGGCCCAGGCCGCGGCCGAGGTGGTGCGCCGGATCGCGCTCGCCGCCCCCCATGTGGACGTCACGCTGGTGGTGGAGGAGCGCACGCTGCGCTTTCCGGCCGCCGCCCCCGGCGCCGCCGGCCATGCGGAGCGGCTGGCGCAGGTGCTCGGCGCCGAGACCGCGACCGCGATGATCGCCATCGACGGCGAGCGGGAGGGCGCGCGGCTGGTGGGCCATGTGGGCCAGAGCCATCTTCACCGCGCCACCGCCGGCGCGATCCACCTCTCGGTCAACGGCCGCCCGGTGCGCGACCGGCTGCTGACCGGCGCGCTGAAGGCCGCCTATCAGGACGTGATGCCCCGCGACCGCCATCCGGTGGCCGCGCTCGACATCCGGGTCGGCCCCGGCGAGGTGGACGTGAACGTGCATCCCGCCAAAGCCGAGGTGCGCTTCCGGGACGCGGGACTGGTGCGGGCGCTGGTGGTGTCCACCGTCCGCTCGGCGCTCGCCGGCGCCGGACCGACCCCTTACGCGGCCGGTTCGGCCGAGATCGCCCGCTTCGCCGGCCGCGCGCCCGTCTACGGCGCCTCCCGCCCGGTCGCCGCCACGGCG
>NZ_JBHTMX010000195.1:0-5116 GCF_042679725.1 Methylopila musalis | reverse complement strand
CGCGGCGTCGAGCCGGCCGTCGCCGAAGGCGGCCCGGCCGGCGGCGTTGGCCCACAGCGCCACGCCGGCCGCGTCCGACAGCACAACCGGCTCGGAGGCCCCGGCGAGGGGCTCGAACCGGGGGTCGTCGGAGATCGCGGACGGGGCTTCGCTCGAATCCATTCGTCGCCTCTGGGCGCGGCCGACCGTACGGGCCGCGCCTGCGTTAACAAACACTTAAATACAGAGGCCGCCGAATCGCGTCCACAGAGCCGAAGCGTCCATCCCAAAGGTTTGCGCGCCAAGGTTAACCGGGTCGCGTCCAATGGACGTTTGCGCGGTCTCACCGGCGCTGTTACCCAGATCGCAGGCCGTCTCGTCGCGACGTGGGGTCGCGGCGCGCCGGCCGCGATCAGTCTTGAGGAGAGACAGGCGATGGCCACCGGCGGTTACGAGATTCCCAACGAGATGAGGGACTTCGCCGAGAAGAGCGTCGAGCAGGCCCGCAAGGCGTTCGACAGTTTCATGGATGCGGCGCACAAAGCGGCGTCCACCGTGGAGACCCAGGCGGAGACCGCGCAGAAGAACGCGCGCGGCGCGGCGAGCGCCGCGGTGTCCTTCGCCGAGGCGAACGTGGCCGCAAGCTTCGAGCTCGCCGAAAAGCTCCTGAAAGCCAAGAGCCTCGAGGAGGTTGTGGCGATCCAGACCGAGTTCGCCAAGGCCCAGGCCTCCACCCTCAGCCGGCAGGTGGAAGAGCTGTCGCGGGGCGGGTCACGCGGCTGAAGCAAAAATGCGATAGCCCGTATCGTCGGGGTTGATGATGTTGCGGCGCAGCACTATGTTGCGCTGCACACAGAAACCTGCGGCGATGGGCGTCTTCCTTAACCGGACGCCCGGTCTCCGCATGCGGACCGGGCGCCTCACGGCGGAGCGCAGGTCCGTCGGCCCACGCGTTTTCCGCCGGCTGTCCAACCCAGAGGAAGACCCATGGCCACGACCCCGAAGACCTTCGCCGGCAAGACCGAAGACACCGTCGAGACCGTCGCCGCGACCGCGGAGACCGTCATCGCCGAGACCAGCGCTCCGGCCCGCGAGATCGCCGAGAAGAGCGTCGCGCAGGCGAAGGAGAACTACGGACGCTTCAAGGCGGCCGCGGAAGAGACCACCGACGCGCTCGAGGACGCCTACGCCACGTTCTCGCAGGGCTACAAGGAGTTCGGCCGCAAGTCGGTCGAGGCGACCCGCGCCAACGTCAACGCCCATTTCGATTTCCTGACCGCCCTGCTCGGCGCGAAGTCGGTGGCGCAGGCGATCGAGCTGCAGACCTCCTACGCCCGCAAGCAGTTCGAGACCCTCGGCGCCCAGACCAAGGAGCTCTCCGCCCTCGCCCAGAAGGCGGCGACCGAGAGCGCCCGGCCGCTGAAGGACATCGCGACCCGCGGCGCCAAGTTCGCCCAGCCGCGCTGATCCGGCGCTGATCCCGCGCGGCGGAGCTTAAGGCTCAGCCGCGGCGCGCCGACAAAAGGCCCGGACGGTCCCCGTCCGGGCCTTTTTCATGGGGCGCGCCGGCCGCAGGACGCGATTGAGCCGTTGACGCCGCCCCGCGCGCGGCGCTTAAGCTCCCGCCATCATGACCGAACCCTCCGCCGACGCCGCCCGCCCGATCGAAGAGCATCGCTGGACCGCGGTGACGCGCGCCATCCGCGTCACCGTGCAGCCGCGGTTCCTGCCGGGCGAATCCGCGCCGGAGGAGGACCGCTACGTCTTCGCCTACACGGTCGAGATCGTGAACGAGGGGCTGGCGACGGTGAGCCTGCTGGCGCGGCACTGGCGCATCATCGACGGCCGCGGCCGCACCGAGGAGGTGCGCGGGCCCGGCGTGGTGGGCGAGCAGCCGACGCTGGCGCCGGGGCAGTCCTACACCTACACCAGCGGCGCGCCGCTGCCGACGCCGTCCGGCATCATGGTCGGCAGCTTCCAGATGCAGACCGAATCCGGCCACCCGTTCGACGCCGCCATCCCGGCCTTCGCGCTGGAAAGCCCCCACACCGTCCGCACCCTGCACTGAGGCCGAAGCCCATGACGGCCGCCGCCTTCCCGGACGCGCGCGAGATCCTCGCGCGGCTCGTCGCCTTCGACACGGTCAGCTCCAAGTCCAATCTGGCGCTGATCCTCTATGTGGAGGAGCTGCTGGCGTCGCTCGGGATCGCGAGCGTGCGCACGCCCGACCCAACCCGCGCCAAGGCGGCGCTGTTCGCCACCATCGGCCCGAAGGACCGGCCGGGCGTCGCCCTGTCCGGCCACACCGACGTGGTGCCGGTGGAGGGGCAGCCCTGGACCTCGGACCCCTTCGTGCTGACCGCGCGCGGCGGGCGGCTCTACGGCCGCGGCGCCTGCGACATGAAGGGCTTTCTGGCCGGCGTGCTCGCCGCCGCGCCGCGCTTCGCCGCCGCCGACCTCAAAACGCCGATCCATCTGGTGTTCTCCTACGACGAGGAGGTGGGCTGCGTCGGCGTCGAACCCACCATCCGGCGATTCGGCGTCGATCTGCCGAAGCCGCTGCTCTGTCTCGTGGGCGAGCCGACCGAGATGACCGTGGTGGACGCCCACAAGAGCGTCGTGTCCTACGAGACGGTGGTGACCGGCCGTTCGGCGCACGCCAGCATGCCGCAGCTCGGCGCCAACGCCATTCTGGGCATGGGCAAGCTGATCGGCGAGCTGGAGCGCCTGCGCGAGAGCTTCGCCATCGCGGGCGATCCGTCCGGCCGCTTCACGCCGCCGGAAACCACCATCACCGTCGGCATGATCGAGGGCGGCGTGGCGGCGAACATCGTGCCCGAGCGCTGCCGGTTGATCTGGGGGTTCCGGGGCCTGCCCGATTTCGACGAGACGCTGCCGGCGGCGCGGCTCGCGGCCTTTGCGGAGGAGGAGGTGCTGCCGACGCTGCGCCTCGGCGCGCCCGACGCTTCGGTGACGACCCGGCTGCGCACCAGCGTGCCGGGCTTGCGGCCGGAGCCCGGCTCGAGGGCCGAGACGCTGGCCTTCGGGCTGGCCGGCCAGAACCGCGCCTTCGCGGTGTCCTACGGCACCGAGGCCGGTCATTTTCAGGCGGCCGGCGTGCCGACCGTGGTCTGCGGTCCAGGCTCCATCGTCCAGGCCCACACGGCGGACGAGTATCTGGAGGAGACCCAGCTCGACGTGCTGGAGGCTTTCCTCGACCGGCTGCTGGAGCGCTGCATCGCCGGCGTCTGAGCGCCGTCACGCCGCGATCACGATCAGACGGTCCCATCGCATAGAACGGCGTCGTGCCGTAAGCGCAGGACGCAGCCTTACAGCTTCAATTGAAATCCAAAGAGCGGCGCGCCGCCGCGCCGTGTCAGTTGGGAAGGTCGCGGATGCGGGGCGGCTGGGCGTCCTCCGCCCGGCGCAGGTCGTTCAGCAGGCTGTCCAGCGTGGACGGAAGCTGGGTCTGCGCGCCGTCGGCCGTCAGCCGCTGCCGCAGCCTGCCGCCGATCTCCCGCTGAATGTGAATGTCCAACACGTTCGTGGTCCTGTCGCGCATGATGCGCCCGCCATGGTTTACTCGGTTACACGTCAGTAAAAGACGGTGTAGTATTTTACCCTTCAGCTTTACAATTCCTGAACCGCGCCTTCGTTCCGAAGCGACAGCGTCCCTTTTCTCGGCGTCGTTTCGGGGAAGGGTCGGCGGCGCAGGCGCTGGGACGTCCGGCTCCAACGTCTGCCTCAACGTCGGGCGTCCACGTGGGTTCCTGTGATCACGCGCACGTGAGCCATCCGTTTGCGCATGTCGACCGCGCACGCGACGGTCGGTTGCGTCCGTCCGTCCGTGACATCATAAGCGTCGGCGCGCGACGTCGGCCTATCGGGCGACCTTCTGTGAGAAGTGCCTGTTTCTTAGGCTGACCTTAACCGCGCGTCGTGCTGGTGGTGGAATGCGCAGTCAGGGACGCAGGTTCAGCATGCCGCGCTGGCGGGCGACGCGATGGCTCGCCGACGCCGGCCCGAACGTGCCCGACGACATCCGCGCCGCGATGGTGCAAAGCCTGTTCGCGACGCTGCCGATCTTCTTTGGCGGGGTGCTCAACAGCATCGCGGTCGCGGCGATCGTGGCCGTGCGCGTGCCCCACGCCGACGTTCAGCTGTGGCTGGCGCTGGAGATCATGCTCGGGGCCGTGCGCCTTGCGGTGCTGCGCTGGTCGTTCCACCGGGCCGATCAGGGCAAGTCCACCCCGACCGATCTCTATCTCATCCTCGGCGTGTGCTGGGCCGCGAGCGTGGGCTACGGCGCGACCGTGAGCGTGCTCAGCGGCGACTGGGTGGCGGCGACGCTCGCCTGCATGTCGGCCGCCGGCATGGTGGGCGGCATCTGCTTCCGCAACTTCGCGGCGCCGCGCCTGTGCGCGGTGATGATCGTCCTCAGCCTCGGCCCCATCCCGCTGGCGGCGCCGTTCACGGGCGAGGTCGCCATGCTGCTGACCGTGCTCCAGGTGCCGTTCTACGCCATCAGCATGTGCATCGCGGCCTTCAAGCTGAAGGGCCTGATGGTGACGACCATGCAGGCGGAGCGGGAGCACGAGCATCAGGCCCGCCACGACATCCTGACGGGCCTGTCCAATCGGGCCGGACTGATGCGCGCGATCGACGGCGCGCCGGGCGCCTTCCGCGAGCCGCTGGCGCTGCTCTACCTCGATCTCGACGGCTTCAAGGCGGTCAACGACTCCTACGGCCATGCCCGCGGCGACAAGCTGCTCACCATCGCCGCGGAGCGGCTGAAGGGGCTGCTGCGCATGGGCGACGTGGCGGCGCGCATCGGCGGCGACGAGTTCGTGGTGATCGCGCGCGGCGTCGAGAAGGTCCACGCCACGGCGCTGGCGGAGCGGCTGATCCGGGAGATCAGCGCGGTTTACGATCTGGGCGACGGCGTGAAGGCGCATGTGGGCGTCAGCGTGGGCGTGGCGCTGGTGCCGGACCACGGCGACGTCATTCCCGCGCTGCTCGATACGGCGGACGCGGCGCTCTATCAGGCCAAGGTCGCGGGCAAGTCCCGCTGCGTGGTCGCGCCGCCGCGGGGCGCGCCGGGACCGGGCGACGGCGGCCGGTCGTCCGCCGCGCCGGC
>NZ_JBHTMX010000194.1:0-5228 GCF_042679725.1 Methylopila musalis | reverse complement strand
GGCTCCGGCGCGGAGGGCGGCGTGCGCGTCGACATCCGCCGGGCCGCGGTCCACGGCCGGCGCGCCTTTCCCGGCGGCGACGACGGCGGCCCGACCCGGGGCGGCGTCACCTCCCGCATCAAGGACCTGACCGACATCGAGGGCGTGCGCGAGAACCAGCTCGTGGGCTACGGCCTCGTGGTCGGCCTCAACGGCTCGGGCGATTCGCTCAACGCCGCGCCCTTCACCAAGCAGAGCCTGCAGTCCATGCTGGAGCGGCTCGGCGTGAACACCCGCGGCGCGACGCTGCGCACCAAGAACGTGGCGGCGGTGATGGTGACCGCCAACCTGCCGCCCTTCGGCACCCAGGGCACCCGCATCGACGTCACCGTCTCCGCGCTCGGCGACGCCACCAGCCTCCAGGGCGGCACGCTGATCGTCACCCCGCTGATGGGCGCGGACGGCGAGGTCTATGCGGTGGCGCAGGGGTCGGTGGCGGTGATCGGCTTCAACGCGCAAGGCGAGGCGGCGCAGATCGTGCGCGGCGTGCCCACCACCGGCCGCATCTCCAACGGCGGCCTGATCGAGCGCGAAATCCCGTTCGCGCTCGCCAATCTCGGCACGGTGCGGCTCGCGCTGCGCAACCCGGACCTGACCACGGCGCGGCGGGTCGCGGCCGCCATCAACGCCTTCATCGGCGCGGGCGTGGCCGAGCCGGTCGACCCCTCCACCGTCACGGTGCAGGTGCCGAAGGGCTACAAGGGCAACCTCATCCAGCTCCTGACCGAGATCGAGCAGCTTAGGGTCGAGCCCGACCAGGTGGCGAAGATCGTGATCGACGAGCGCTCGGGCATCATCGTCATGGGGCAGGACGTGCGGGTCTCCACCGTCGCGGTGGCGCAGGGCAACCTCACCGTCACCATCACCGAGGACCCGATCGTCAGCCAGCCGGAAGCCTTCAGCAACGGCGAGACCGTGGTGGCGCCGCGCACCTCCGTCACCGTGGACGAGGACGCCAACCGCCGGCTCGCGGTGCTGCGCGAGGGCGTGAACCTGCGCCAGCTGGTGGATGGGCTCAACGCCATCGGCGTCGGGCCGCGCGACCTGATCGCCATCCTTCAGGCGATCAAGGCGGCGGGCGCGCTGCAGGCCGAAATCGAGGTGATGTGATGGCGGACGCGACCTCCTCCACGCCTTCCGCCGCCGCCGCTGCGCTGTCGACGGCCAAGGCGTTCTCCGCCCATCCGGGCGCGGCGAAGACGCCCTCGAAGGTGGACGCCGCGGCCGAGGACTTCGAGGCCGTGTTTCTGACGCAGATGGTGCAGACCATGTTCGAGGGCCTCGGCGAGGACGGCCCCTTGGGCGGCGGCAGCACCGGCTCGGACGCCTACCGCTCCATGCTGGCCGACCAGTACGGCCGCTCCATCGCCGCATCCGGCGGGGTGGGCCTCGCCGCCCATGTCCGCTCCGAACTTCTCGCCCTCCAGACCGGGACCGCCACGCCATGATCCGTCGACGCCTCCCCGCCGCCCCCTCCCGGCCGAAGCTCGGCGTGTCCGAGACCGCGGAGCGCCTGTCGCGGCTCGCCGCCACCATGGCCCGGCTGACGGAGGTCATCGCGGAGGAGACCCGGCTCGTGCGCGCCGGCGCCTATCAGGCCGCGGGCGCGCTGGAGAGCTCGAAGGGCGAGCTGTCCAGCCGCTACATGCTCGACATCGGCGCGGTCTCCGCCTCGCGCGAGGCGCTGGCGGCCCAGCCGCAGGAGCAGCTCGCGGAGATCGAGCGGCTGCACGTGACGTTCCGCGCCGCGCTCGAGGAGAACCTCGCGGTGCTCGGCACCGCCCGTTCGGTGGCGGAGAGCCTGATGCGCGGCGTGTCGGAGGAGCTGGCCGCCCGGGAGACGCCGCGCACCTACGGCGCCGACGCCGCCACGCGCCAGCGCCCGCCGAGCGCGCCGGTCGCCCTGTCCCGCCGCAGCTGACGGCGGGGCGGTTTCGAATCACTTTTCGCTAAAATCGCGCGATCCGATCCGGCGCCCGTTAACTGAAAGTTCTAACGTGACCTTAACGCGGGCGCCGGAACATCGGCCATGCGAGAGATCGTCTCTCGCGTCAGCGGCGGGGAGGTCGCCATGGATACGGGCATCGGATCGTTCTCAACTCCGGCGGCAGTGACCCGGCCTGCGCCGCCGCGCGCGCCCGAGCCGTCGCGCGACGTCGCCCCGGCCAACGCCTCCGCCAACGCGACCAGCCGGCCCGCCGTCGTCGCCCCGCTCGCCGACAACGAGCGCCGCGTCGAACTCGACGCCGAGACCAACAGCCTGATCTACCGCACGGTGGAGATCGCGACCGGCGCGGTGCTGTCCCAGACCCCGGACGAGGCCCGGCTGCGGCTGCGCGCCTACATCGACGGCGTCGGCGCCGGCCGGCCCGCCCAGACGCTGGTCAGCGCCACCGCCTGACGGCGCACGCCGGACGCGGACAGCGGCCGCCTCCCCGCGGCCGCGCCCGTTCGCCTGCGCGTTTGAACGAGATGAGCACGACCGGACACGACCGGCGCGCCGTCGGTCAGGCCCCGATCACGGCCCGGTCCCGCCGGCTTCCCGACAGGACCGACGCCTGATCCGGCCGCTCAGACCGGATGGTACTGGTAGAGCCAGGTCTCGGTCAGCACCCGGTCGCCGACCTTGAGATAGCAGCGCAGCTCCACAGGCTCCGGCCCTTCAACCGTCAGGTCGAACTGTGCGCGCCAGTGGCCCTTCACGTCGCTCGGCGTCGCTTCGGCGTAGACGTAGGAGAACGTGCCGCGCGAGGCCGACAGCACCGGCTCCACGGTCTGGCCGTAGGGAATGTCCGCCAGCGGCCCGCCGAGGAACTCGATCATGAACTTGCGCACGCCCTGCGGCCGCGGCAGTCCCGGCTGGCCGCCGCGGCCGAGCCGCGTCGCCACCACGTGGCCGAGGTCGGTCGGGTAGAGCTCGCTGTCCCGCCAGTGCAGCGTGTAGGCGAGCGACAGCGTCGCGCCCGCCTTGGCCGGCTCCGCCGGGATCCAGTAGGCGACGGAGTTGTCGTGGATCTCGTCGTCGGTCGGCAGCTCCACCAGCTGCACCACGCCCTTGCCCCACTGGCCCTCGGGCTCGATCCAGGTGGACGGGCGGTCCTGATACTTCACGCCGTCCTGGTAGTGGTCGAAGCTGCGGTCGCGCTGCAGCAGGCCGAAGCCGCGCGGATTCTCGTCGGTGAAGGACGAGGTCATGATGCGCGGCGGGTTGTTCAGCGGCCGCCAGATGCGCTCGCCCGAGCCGGTCCACATGGCGAGGCCGTCCGAATCGTGCACCTCGGGCCGCCAGTCGATCAGGCCGGGCTTCGCGGTCTCCGAGAACCAGTACATGGAGGTGAGCGCGGCCAGGCCCACGCGCGGCAGGTCGCGGCGCATGGTCACCTGCGCCTCGATCCGCATCACCGTGCCTTCGGTGCGCTGGATGAGGAAGCGGAACGCGCCCGAAAGCGACGGCCCGTCGAGCAGCGCGTAGACCGTCACCGGCTCGCCGTCGGCCTTGGCCGGCTCGAACCAGAACTCGGTGAAGTCCGGAAACTCCTCCGCAGCCCCCGGCTCCGGAAACAGCGCCACGCCGCGGGCCGACATGCCCACCTGGCCGGCGTCGCCGATGGCGCGGAAGTAGGAGGCGCCGAGGAAGGTGGCGAAGGGCTCGCGGGTCTTCCAGTCGCCCTTGTCCGTCACCTCGTCCTTGGCCTCGCGCACCCAGAAGCCCGCGAAGGCGGAGGGCTGGGCCGGCAGGCCCTTGGCGACGTGGTCGGCGGGCATCTGGAAGTAGGACGGGTCGTAGAGCACCTCCCGCGCCTTGCCGTCCGCGACCGCGTGCATGCGCACCGTCTTGGGGAAGAACTGGCCCACATGCATGAAGGTGATCGGATAGGCGCCGGCGGAGCGGGCGTAGAGCGCGTGCTCCGGATCGAACTTCAGCTTGCCGTGGGCGTCGTAGTCGATGCGCTTCACGATCTCGGGGTTCGGCCGGGGCGGCTCCTGATAAAGCTTTGCAGCCTTCGCCTTGGCCAGCGCCTTGAGGCCGTCATAGCTGAACGGCTCGGCGGGGCCGAACCTCAGGTCGTCCGCGCCGGCGGACGCCTTGGCACCATCCTGGGCCGAGGCGGTTCCGCCGAGCAGAACGGCGGCCTGGGCGGCGAGGCCGAGCTGCACCAGCGCGCGCCGGTCAAGCAGCAGAGGCGACCGGCCCTCGGGCGACGGCCGGGAAGAGGAAGCGCTATCTGTCATGGAGCGAACGATCTCGGGCAGGTGCGGAGCCAGCATATGTCAAAAGACGCTTTGGGCGCATTTCGACGTGAGATCGACGGAATTCCAGCGTGTCGCCGGCAGGCTCGCGGTCATGTGAAGCCGCAGGCCCGGTCCCGCCCGGTCTCTCGTCAAGAGCCCTTGGGGCGGGAGATAGGGCGCCGCGCGCGGGAAGCGAAGACGCCTCCGGTCGCGCGGCGCGGAAAAGAGCCTGCGGCGTGCGCGCGCAAGGCTCGCGCCGCGGTCAGCGGCCGTAGGCCGCTTCCATTGGGCTCTTGGCGACGGCTTCGCCCGGAACGCTAAGCGGGAGCGCGGCCACCGCCACGACGACGAACACGATCGAAGACAGGAAAATGAGGACGCGCATGTGCGATTCCGGAAGGCTTGGGGGCGAGACGCGTAAAATTAGCGGTTGAGACTTAACGAACCCGTTACCGCAGTGGCGAAGCGCAGCTTCGCCAAGTCGGCCCTGAAATCGCCTCGCGACCCCCGCTGCGTCAACAACGGGGCAGGCCGGAAATGGTTTCGCACAGGCGAAACGGAAAGAACGCGCAGCTCTGTTGCGCTGCGGTGACGTCGCGCCGGCGCCACAGCGGGACGCCGGTCAGGGCGCCCCGCTCACCGGTCCGGACGCCAGCGGGACAGCCGGAGCGCGTTCAGCACCACGCTCGCCGAAGACAGCGCCATGGCGCCGCCGGCGAGGGCGGGCGACAGCAGGCCGAAGGCCGCGAGCGGAAGGCCGACCACGTTGTAGACGAAGGCCCAGACGAGGTTCTGGCGGATGGTCGCCACCGTGCGGCGGGAGAGATCGAGCGCCGCCGGCGTCAGCAGCGGATCGGGCCGAAGCAGCGCGAGCCCCGCCGTCTCCAGCGCCACGTCCGCGCCGCCGCCCATGGCGACGCCGACGGAGGCGGAGGCGAGCGCCGGGGCGTCGTTCA
>NZ_JBHTMX010000193.1:0-5345 GCF_042679725.1 Methylopila musalis | reverse complement strand
GCGGCGGCGGCCTCCGTCATGGCCGCCGCGCCGCCGCAGGCCTGCGCCGCGATCGCGGCGCGGTCGAAGGCCGCGGCGCTTCCGCAGCTGAGCGTCGCCATCACCAGGCCGAGAACGGCCTCACGCCACCGCACGCGCCGACCCGCTCAGTACTGGCTCATCGGCACAGGCTTCGGCGTGCCCTCGGACTGCCAGAGCACGTCGAAGCCCTGGGCGTCGTTGACCGACCCGATGAACACGCCGCGCGAGACGTAGTTGTTCTCGCCCGTCATGCCGATCGTGTAGCCCGAGGGGCAGTCGAAGCTTAGCCCGTCGAACGCCTTGCGGACCTCGGGCACGTCGAAGGAGCCCGCCTTCTTGGCCGCCATCGCCCAGAGATGCACGGCGTCGTAGGTGGAGACCATCGGGTCGATCGCGACGTCCGGCTTGAACGGCGCCTTGGTCTTGGCCACGTAGTCCGCCCACGCCTTGAGGAAGCGGACGTTGGCCTCGCCCTTGGCCTGCTGGAGATAGGCCCAGCAGTTGAGGTGGCCGACCATCTTCGCCGTGTCGAGGCCCTCAAGGTCCGCCTCCACCATGTCGAGGCCGAGCACCGGCACGTCGGAGGACGAGATGCCCTGGTTGGCGAACTCGCGCATGAAGTCCGGGATCGAGGAGCCGACCACCGTCAGCACCACCACGCATTTGCCGCCGGGCGCGTCCGCGAAGGCGCGGATCTGGTTTACGAGCGTCTGGAAGTTCGAGAAGCCGAAGGGGACGTACTCCTCCTTCCAGGCGCTCTCCTCGATGCCCTTGGATTTCCAGTAGCCCTTGAGCTGCTTGTTGATGGTGCGCGGCCAGACGTAGTCCGAGCCGATCATGAAGAAGCGCTTGGCCTCCACCCCGTCCGGGCTCATCAGGTAGTCGACCGCCGGCAGCACCGAGCTCGCGGGCGGCGAGTTCACGTAGACGACGTTCTTCGAGTTCTCGTCGCCCTCGAAGTGGAGCGGATAGAACAGCAGCCCGTCGGCCTGCTCCACCACCGGCAGCACCGACTTGCGCGACACCGACGTCCAGCAGCCGAACAGCGCCGCGACCTTGGTCTCGGACAGCATCTGCCGGCCGACCTGCGCATAGAGCGGCCAGTCGGAGGCGGGGTCGGACGTGACCACCTCGATGGTCGAGCCGTTGACGCCGCCGGCGGCGTTGATCTCGTCCGCGGCCATCTTGGCCACGAAATTCAGGCGCCCCTCGAGGTTCGCCATGGTGCCGGACGAGGAGAACAGGCAGCCGAGCTTCACCGGCCCCGCCGCGCGGGCGGAGCGGAGGAACGGGGGCGCTGCGAGCGGCAGGGCCGCGCCGGCCGCGACGCCGGCCGTCGTCATGAGAAAGCGTCTGCGGTCGAATGTGGTCATCGCCATGTGCCCTCGAAAGAACTGCGCGCTGGGGCCAAGCTGAGGCGCGCCCGCCCGGAGCGGCAAGGCCAAATAAGCGCGCCTCCCGCAGCCGAATTGGGCGCCGGAGCAGCATCGGGGCCGCGATGTCAAAATTGACAGACGGGATCGGTCCGCGGCTTGGAATCGCCCGCCCGCCGCTTGGTCCCGACGCCCTGAGATCGCGCCGATCCGCGGCGGTTTCGGCATGGCGGACATTCCGCGCCGGGCGCTTGCCTGCGCGCCCATGAGACGGCATGCTGCCCTGAGATTGTGCACGCCTTATCGCACAGCATGGAACGCCGCGAGGTACGCGCCATGTCCGCGTCGCGCCTGACCGACGAGGAAATCTCGGTCCTCCTGAGCGAGGTCTCGAGCGGCGCCTCGATGGAGGCGGTCTGCGCCGCCGCCCATGTCTCGGTGCGCACCTTCTACCGCTGGAAGCGCAAGTTCGACGGGCTGACGCCCTCGGGCGTGCGCCAGCTGAAGGCCCTGCGCCGGGAGAACCTCGAACTGCGCCGGCTGCTGGCGGAGCGGCGCGCCCACCCGCTCCATGCGACGTCCGCCGACACAAGCTCCGAGCGCGCCGATCGGGACGCGCACATGCGCGAGATGCACGGCGTGAACCTCGGCCGCTTCGCGACCGTGCGGGTCACGGGCGGATAGACGGCGAAACCGGCGCCGGCGCTGAAGCCGACGTCATCGCCCTCTCCTTCCGAAAGATACGGAACTGCGCCGCCTCAATCGTGCCTGCACGTCCCTGAGTTCAGGCGCGAAAGCGGGCGGTGATATATTTTTCCGACCCACAAAAACGAGTAGAACGAGACAAAATACACGCAGAGAAAATATACGATTAAATAGTATTTCGATTTATTGACATTTTACATGGAAAACAACGCATCCGGTGCTTGGCTGCGTGTTCCCTCCTGCGCCTGAAGAGGTCTCTCCTACTCTCCCTCACGCGGGCGTCGGCAGTCTCAGGTCGATGAGAAGGCCTTCCGGGAGCCAGGAGCGGGCGATGGCGCCGCCGGCGGCGCGGACGAGGCGGTCGACCATGGCGCCGCCGAAGCCGTTGCGCTCCGTGGGCGCGGCGATCTCGGGGCCGCCGGTCTCGATCCAGCGCAGCTCCAGCACGGCGTCGCTCGTGCTCCAGACCACCGTGACCGCGCCGCCGCTCGCGCTGAGGGCGCCGTATTTCACGGAGTTGGTGGCGAGCTCGTGCAGGAACAGCGCCAGCGTCGTCAGGCTGTCGCCGCGCACGGAGACCGTCCCGCCCACGAGGCGGCAGCTGTCGCCGTAGGGCACCAGCACGGAGCGGATGAGGATCTCGAGATCGGTCGCGTCCACGCCCGAGGCGCCCCGCTGGGCGAACACCGCGTCGGAGGCGCGGGACAGCGCCTTCAGCTTGTCCTGAAGCACGGCGGTCGCGGTTCCGGGCGCGTCGGCGGCGCGGGCCTCCTTCTCGGACAGGGCGATCAGGCCGGAGACCACCGCGAACAGGTTCTTGATGCGGTGCCGCATCTCCTCGGCGATCAGCGTCTCCCGGCGGATCGCGGCCTCGAGCGCCTGTTCGAGCAGCACCTTCTCCGTGATGTCGCGCGACACGCACATGATCGAGAGCACGGCTCCGCTTGCGTCCACGATCGGGAGCAGCAGGTTGTCCCAGTGCCTCACGACGCCTGTGGCGCTGCTCTTGCCCGGAAAGCGCGCGGTTTCGCCCGCGGCCGCCAAGCGCAGCGCGGCCTCGCCGGCGGCGCGCAAGTCCTCCGCCACCAGCGGAAGAAACGGCATGCCGAGCTCAGCGTCCATCGGGATGTCGAGCGCGATGCGCCCCGCCCGGTTGATGGTCAGCAGGTCGCCGTCCACCGACAGCGTCTTGACGCAGTCCGGCGTCGCGTCGAGCATCGCCCGGTGCGGATCGGGAAGCGTCGGGTCGTCCGGCGGGAGCAGCCCCGTATAACCCCGCGCGCTGGGTTGCATTCTCAACTCCTGACGGCGAGTGGCCACCCGTGTGAGTAGCATGGTCTCCCATCGGTCCGATAGCGCGCGCTCACCTTTAAGGTGACAGGCGCTCGCGGCCTCACGCCGCGTCGTCGCAAGGCCTTCGGGGCCGCAGCGGATCGGCGTCCGGGTAGAACAGCGCGAAGTCGTCGGCGTAGCGCTCCCGCATCAGGCGGATGAGAGCGGGATCGGCGAAGTAGGCGGCGAGGTCATGGCCCTCGTCCGGCGCGCGGCGGTTGCGGTGGGGCAGCGGGCCGAGATCGGGCGCGCCGAACGCGACGAGCCTGCGGCGCAGCTCCTCCCAATGCTCGGCCATGGCCTCCTGCCGCCCGATGAAGCGCGGCGCCAGCCGCTCGCCGTGGCGCAGGATGACGGACTGGGGCGTCAGGTGGTCGTCCATGTCCCGGTCGTCCATCTCGCCCAAACGCTCCAGGAAGGCCGCGAAGGGCATGCCCTTGCGCAGCCCGTCCCGTGCGGCGAGGCGCGGCAGGTCGCCCGCGCCGGCGACCTTGGTGGCGTAGTAGGACGCCGCGCGCTCGAACGGATCGCGCACGAAGGAGAACACGAACACGTCCGTCAGCTTCACCGCGTCGCGGGCGCGGATCATGCGCGTGCGCCCGCCGGTGCCCACATCCCACAGCCTGTCGGGGGAGGCGCCCTTGCGCAGGTCGTCGCCGTTGGGCAGCAGCCGGGTCAGCGCGGTCTTGACGGAGGTGTTCGCCACCTTCGGGATGCGGCCATAGGCGATCGGGTGGTCGCGGAACAGGATGAAGTGCCGACGCCCCAGCCGTTTCGACAGCAGCGCGTCGGACAGGAAGGACATGGCGGCGCGCAGGGGCTGTGTCATGGCTCTCCGGTCGCTTGGGCGAAGCGTATCCCGCGCGGGCGCCCGGTTGAGGGTCGCGCCGCGCCTCTTGGCGCACGACGGGCGGATCGCTATCTTGCGCGCTCCATCGCTGATCGAGACGTAAATGACATTCGTCGAAGCTGCTACGGCCCCGCTGCGGAAAAACGGCGCCATCAAGATCCACGGGCTCGAGGCCTTCGAGGGCATGCGCCGGGCCGGCCGGCTGGCGGCGGAAGCGCTCGACCTGATGAACGACCACGTGGCGCCGGGCGTGACCACCGAGGCGCTCGACCGTCTGGCGCTGGAATTCGCCATGGACCACGGCGCCCTGCCCGCCTGCCTGAACTACCGCGGCTATCCGAAGACGATCTGCACCTCGCTGAACCACGTGGTCTGCCACGGCATCCCGAACGACAAGCCGCTTCGGGAGGGCGACATCCTCAACATCGACGTCACCTTCGTGCTGGACGGCTGGCACGGGGATTCCAGCCGCATGTACGCGGTCGGGCCGATCCCGCGCCGCGCCGAGCGGCTGATCGAGGTGACGTACGAGTCGATGATGCGCGGCCTCGCGGTGATCCGCCCCGGCGCGACCACGGGCGACATCGGCCAAGCGATCCAGAGCTTCGCCGAGGGCGAGCGCATGTCGGTGGTGCGGGACTTCTGCGGCCACGGCATCGGGCGGCTGTTCCACGACGAGCCGAACATCCTGCATTACGGCGAGCCCGGCAAAGGCGCGCCGCTGAAGGCCGGCATGCTGTTCACCGTGGAGCCGATGATCAATCTCGGCCGCCCGCCCGTGAAGGTGCTGTCCGACGGCTGGACGGCCGTGACGCGCGACCGCTCGCTCTCCGCCCAGTTCGAGCACATGGTGGGCGTGACGGAGGACGGCTGCGAGATCTTCACCGTCTCGCCCAAGGGCCTGCACGCCCCGGTGTTCGCGCCGGCGTGACGCTTTGAACGCACGTCATGCCCGGCGAAGGCCGGGCATCCATGAATTGGGACACGCCGAGCGTTCGGCCCGTTGAGAAAAGTCGTGGATTGCATGTTGTCGTTGTCCCGTCTCGGTCGTGAGATGGGGGGAC
>NZ_JBHTMX010000192.1:0-5348 GCF_042679725.1 Methylopila musalis | reverse complement strand
GGCGCCCCAAAACGACGCAAAAGCGCCTTCGCCTGATACTCATGTATGTTCATCGGGCTTTCCTCGCGCAGACGGTTTTGTGTCGTTGGCCGCAGCCGCGCGACGGGCGCGCAGCTCGGCGAGCCTGGAGCGCCGGAGACGGCGGCGCTCCGCGGCCTCCGCGGGCGTCCTGCGCCCGAACAGCCAGCGCCACAGGGCGTGCGCCCCGTCCGCCAGCACGGCCAGGATGAAATAGGCGACGAACAGGAAAACGGCACCGAAGACCGGCCAGACCAGCTGGTCGAAGGCGAGCGCCGGCATCGCCGCAAGCGGCGCTGAGAACAGGCCGGAGGTCGCGACGCCGAAGGCCGCGAGCAGCGCAAGCGCCGAGCCTGCGACCGCCGTCAGCCCGTCGACCGCCCGCCGCAGGACGCCGCGCCGCTTTGCGCGCGGATCCTCGAGATCCGGCAGCGGACCGGAGAGAAGATCGCCGACGTCCGGCAGATCGTCCATCGTCGCCCTGCGCGGCGGACGATCGCGAGAGCTCCGTGATCATCAGAGCCCCCGCGCGCATCCTCCGCCTCCCGCCTTACTTGCCGAGGTTCGGGGCGATGCCCTTGCACACCTCGATCAGCCCCTTCACGGCGCCGACCGATTTGTCGAAGGCTTCGCGTTCGTCCGGGTTGAGCTCGATCTCGACGACGCGCTCAACGCCGCCGGCGCCGATGACCACCGGCACGCCCACGTAGATGTCGTTCAGGCCGTACTGGCCGGAGAGGTAGGCGGCGCTGGGCAGCACGCGCTTCTTGTCCTTGAGGTAGCTCTCGGCCATGGCGATGGCGGAGGCCGCCGGCGCGTAGAAGGCGGAGCCGGTCTTGAGCAGGCCGACGATCTCGGCGCCGCCGTCGCGGGTGCGCTGCACGATCTGGTCCAGACGCTCCTGCGTGGTCCAGCCGAGCTTGACGAGATCGGTCAGCGGCACGCCGGCGACCGTGGAGTAGCGGGTCAGCGGCACCATGCTGTCGCCGTGGCCGCCCAGCACGAAGGCGGTGACGTCCTCCACCGAGACCTTGAACTCGTCGGCGAGGAAGTAGCGGAAGCGGGCCGAGTCCAGCACGCCGGCCATGCCGACCACCTTCTCCGGCTTCAGGCCCGAGGCCTCGCGCAGCGCCCACACCATGGCGTCGAGCGGGTTGGTGATGCAGATCACGAAAGCGTCGGGGGCGTATTTGGCGATGCCCGCGCCCACCTGCTCCATGACCTTGAGATTGGTGCCGATCAGGTCGTCGCGGCTCATGCCGGGCTTGCGCGGCACGCCGGCGGTCACGATCACCACGTCGGCGCCGGCGATGCCCTCGTAGGAGGAGACGCCCGAGAGCGCGCTGTCGAAGCCGCTGACCGGCGAGCTTTCGGCGATGTCGAGCGCCTTGCCCTGGGGCACGCCGTCCACGATGTCGAACAGCACCACGTCGCCGAGCTCTTTCAGGCCGACCAGATGGGCGAGCGTTCCGCCGATCTGGCCCGAGCCGACGAGTGCGATCTTGCTGCGCGCCATGTCCTGAAGCTCCCTCGCGAGGCGTTTCGCCTGTTGGGCCAAGCGTGGCGAATTGCCGCCGTCGGCCGGGCTTTTCGACTAGCCCGATTGCCGGGCCGGTTCAAGAGAGCCGGCGCCTTCTTTTGCGGCGCCGCAGCGTATACCAGATTCCTTAGCGGATCAGGTCTCCACCAGCCCCGTGGCGTCGCCCGTGGCCGTGCTGTCGGGCCGCCGGCCGTGCGGTCGCGAAAGCCAGTCCTGCGAGCCCATCTCCGCAAGCCGGGACGCGGTGCGGGCGAAGCCGAAGGCCTCATAGCCGTCGCCGCCGGTCCACAGCCCGTCCGGCTCGGCGTCGGCGGAGGCGACCAGCTTCACGCCGTGCTCGTAAAGCTCGTCCACCAGCGTCATGAAGCGCCGCGCCTCGTTGCGCCGCTGGTCGTCGAGCCGCGGCACCCGGTCGAGCACGAGAGTGTGATAGCGCCGGGCCAGCGCGATGAAGTCGCCGGCGCCAAGGGGCTTGCCGCAGAGATCGTCGAAGCTCGCGCGCGCCACGCCGTTCGCGGCCCGTGGCAGCGGGATGTGGCGGCCCTGCACGTCGAGCGTGGCCGGCGCGCCCGGCCCGCCGGCGAGCGACAGGAAGGCGGCGTCGAGCGCGGCCTCCGCAGCCGCGTCCGCCGGCGCGCGCCACAGCCCGTTGTCGCCGAGCTTCTCCCGCCGAAAATCGGTGCGGGACTCCAGCTTCACCACATCCATGCGCTGGCGCACCAGATCGATGAAGGGCAGGAACAGCGCCCGGTTCAGGCCGTCCTTGTAGAGATCGATCGGCGGCACGTTGGAGGTGGCGACCACGGTTACGCCCGCCTCGAACAGGCGCTGGAACAGCCGGCTCAGGATCATGGCGTCGGCGATGTCGGTGACGTGCATCTCGTCGAAGCACAGCAGCGACGCCTCCGCCGCGATCTGGTCCGCCACGCCGGGGATCAGGTCGCCCGGCGGCGCCTTGCCCACCTTCGCCGCCTGCCGCGCCTCGTGCAGGCGGGCGTGCACGTCGATCATGAAGTCGTGGAAATGGGCGCGGCGCTTTTTCGACGGCGTGGCCGCCTCGAAGAACATGTCCATCAGCCGCGTCTTGCCCCGGCCGACCTCGCCCCAGACGTAAAGCCCCTTCACCGGCTTGCTCTTGCGGGCGAACAGCCAGCTCAGCGCGCCGGACTTGCTGCGGCTGCGGTCCCGGAGCGCGAGATCGAGCAGGTTCAGCCGCTCGATGACCTGGGCCTGGGCGGGGTCGCGGTCGAGGGCGCCGGAGCGCACCGTCGCCTCGTAGCGCTGAAGAGTGGTCTCGCCCATGATCGCGGCCGCGCCGCTGCCCTCCGTCCAAGGTCGCCCCCCAGCCGCGAGGCGCGCCGCGACCGCAGGACGACGCTGCCCTTAGCAGAGCCTGCCCCGCCGCGTCATGACGACGAACGGCGTGGGAGGTCCGCGTCCTGCGCAGGAACGGGCGCGCGCCTGACGGCGTTGAGGAACGGTCCGAAACGGAGATCCCACGCCATGACCCGCTATCTCGCGATCGCAGCCGTCGGTCTTGGCCTGTGCGCGGCCGTGGCCCCGGCGCAGGCCGATCCCCGCGACCGCGACGGCCGCCACCGCGGCGACCTGCGCTGGGCGGAGCGCCCGTGCTGCGACGCCCGCGAGCGCCGGGCGCCCCGGCGGCGGGACGACGAGCCCAACGGCCCGATCTACCAGTCGCAGGAGCAGGTGCAGCAGTCCATGTACGACTTCTCCGCCGGGCGCCGCGGAAACATAAAGGAGTACTGGCGGGAATGACGGGCCGGGTCCGGACGCGCACGCCGGACGTGGAGAATGGCGTATGATCGGCCGGGACGACGCGGCCGAGGTTTTCGGGTAGCTGGCGCTCCGGTTTGACCGCGTCGACGGGCTGACGCGCGGCCCCGCGCAATGAAGGATCGAAAACCGTGACGCTGTCGCTGTGGTGCGTTCTGATCGCCGCCGTCCTGCCGATCGCCACCGTCGCGCTCGCCAAATGGACCTCGCCGGGCTTCGACAACGGCGATCCGCGCGGCTGGGCGACCTCGACCACCGGATGGCGCGGGCGGGCGATAGCCGCGCAGCAGAACGGGTTCGAGATTTTTCCGCTGTTCGCCGCCGCCGCCCTGACCGTGCAGACGCTCGGCCACGCGAGCGCGACCGCGGACGCCCTGTCCGCGGCCTTCATTGCGCTGCGCGTCGCCTATGTGGCCTGCTATCTCGCCAACCTGCCGACGCTGCGCTCGGCGGTGTGGTCGCTGGGCTTCCTCGCCGCCGTCGCGCTGTTCACGCTGCCGGTCTGGGCCTAATGCGCCTCACTCGACGGTAAGCGACAGTCCGAGTTCGGTCGCCTTGGCGCGCACGTCCTGCTGCGAGCGGCGCAGCCGGAGCGCGATGACGCTCGCCGGCACCTTCTCGCGCGCGAGGGTCTGCAGATCCTGCACGTTCTCGACGCTCCAGGCGCGCGTCTGTTCCACGGTGTCGTTCACATCGGCCTCCCTGTCGTGACGTCCCGCACGACAGTCACGTGGGCCGGAGCGCCTTGGCCGTCGAGCGGCAGGCACGCACAAATGTTCGGCAGATTACAGACCGGCGATTCTCAGGATTGGAACAGAATCCGCTCGCGCGCGTCACCCAAAACACGTCATGCCCGAGCTCGTCTCGGGCATCCACGACTTCGGACGCTCACACATCCACCCCGCGTAAAGTCGTGGATACCCGCGCGAAGGCGCGGGCATGACGGCGTTTGGGTGTGAACGCGCGCTCGTATGAACGCGCCCGCGAGGGGCGTCGCCCGAGCGCTCCACCCGGTTTGGGTGTGAACGCGCGCTCATTCGAACGCGCGTCCCCTAACCGTCAGAACTGGCGTTCGACCATCATGCCCTTGATGGCGGCGATGGCCTTGGCGGGGTTGAGGCCCTTCGGGCAGGCCTTGGCGCAGTTCATGATGGTGTGGCAGCGGTAGAGCTTGAACGGGTCTTCCAGTCCGTCCAGCCGCTCGCCGGTGCGCTCGTCGCGGCTGTCGATCAGCCAGCGATAGGCCTGAAGCAGCGCGGCGGGGCCAAGATAGCGATCGCCGTTCCACCAGTAGCTCGGGCAGGAGGTGGAGCAGCAGGCGCAGAGGATGCACTCGTAGAGCCCGTCGAGCTTCTCGCGGTCCTCACGGCTCTGGCGCCACTCCGTGCCGGGGGCGCGGGTGTCGGTCTTCAGCCACGGCTCCACCGAGGCGTGCTGGGCGTAGAACCGGGTCAGGTCCGGCACCAGATCCTTCACCACCGGCATGTGCGGCAGCGGGTAGATCTTCACCGTCCCGCCGGACGCGCATTCGTCCATGCCTTTGGTGCAGGCCAGCGTGTTGGTGCCGTCGATGTTCATGGCGCAGGAGCCGCAGATGCCCTCGCGGCAGGAGCGGCGGAAGGTCAGCGTCGAGTCGATCTTGGACTTGATGTAGATCAGCCCGTCCAGAACCATCGGCCCGCAGTCGTCGCGATCGACGTAATAGGTGTCGATGTGCGGATTCAGCCCGTCGTCGCCGTTCCAGCGGTAGACCCGGAACTCGGTGAGCGTCTTGGCGCCCGAGGGCTTCGGCCAAGTGCGGCCTTCGGTGACGCGGGAGTTCTTGGGAAGGCTCAGCTCGACCATTGTGGCTGTTCTCCGCCGGCAGACAAAGCTTGGGAGACGGAACGCGCCGGGCGCGCCGTCCGATCGTTTGAAAAGACGCGGCCGCCCGTCATCGCGGCGCGCCGTCGTGGCCCGCGGCCGGGGCGGCCGCGAGCAGGCTGCGCCGCAG
>NZ_JBHTMX010000191.1:0-5378 GCF_042679725.1 Methylopila musalis | reverse complement strand
GGCGCGTCGCGCCCGCGCGTGAGCCAGCGCAGCTCCACCCCGGCGGGCGCCGCGATCGCCTGCCGGTCGGCCGGGTCGGCGAGTTCGATCACGGCGACGCCGCGCGTCTGGGGCGCGGCGGTCTCCAGAATGCGGGCGATGGCGGGCAGCGCGGTTTCGTCGCCCGCGAGCAGCAGCCAGTCCGCAGCCTTCGCCGCGCGGCCGCCGGGACCGACAAGACCGACCACGTCGCCGGGCTGCGCCTCCGCGCCCCAGCGCGCGCCCGGCCCGGCGTCGTCGTGCAGCGCGAAATCGAGGTCGAGCGTTCCGGCGGCAAGGTCGAAGCTCCGCACCGTGTATTTGCGCACCTCCGGCCGCCCCGGCCCGGAGGGCCAGCGGAAGCCGCCGTCCGGACCGAACGTGGGCCATTCCGGCGCGTGGCCCTTCGGCGGCGCGAGCAGCTTCACATGCAGGTCGTTCGGGCTGGTGAAGCGCAGCGGCCGCGGACAGGCGAGCGTCACCCGGCGGAAGCCGGGCGACAGCCGGCGGGCGCCGACCACCGTGGCGAGCCGCACGTTCGGGGGCCGCTCGGGCCGCGGCGCGGCGTCGCCGCTCCAGGCCAGCGGCAGGGCCGCGCGGCCGGCGAACTCCTCCACATGCTCCTCGATCTCGGCCTGAAGCTCGAACAGCAGATCGGCGTCCTCCGCCTCCGCCACGATGCGCAGGGCGTCCGGCTCCGCCTCGAACCGCCCGAGCGCGAACGGGAACACGATCTCCTCCGCGCCGCCCGCACGGCGACGGCGCGCGCCGTGGCCTTCCAGATGGGCGCAGATCGGCTCCACGTGCTGGCCGATCCTAGGCAGGCGCACGACCGCCTCGGCCCGGAGCCGCCCCGCGCTCACCGCCGCGCCTCCACCCACAGCGCGCCCGTCACCGGAATGGCGGAGAGCCGGGCGTTGATATGGTCGAGCGTCGCCTGCGGGTCGAGATCGCCGAACAGGTCGGGCCGGATCCAGCGGGCCAGCGCCTCCAGCGCCACCAGATTGAGCGCGGAGCGGGCGAGATCGTGCCACAGCCCATAGGCGCGGCCGTCGCGGATCGCGGGGATCTCCGACAGTCCCGGACGGGCGAGCGCCCGCGCGAGCGAGGCACGCGCCTCGTCCGCCGCGCGGCGGGGGCCCAGCACCAGCCCGCCGCGGCCGGCGAGATAGGCGCCGCCGGTGCCCACATAGACCTGCGGCTCGGCGGCGAGCACATATTCCAGCGACAGCTGGCCCGCCATGCCGGCGATGACGCCGTCGCCGATGTTGCGGCCGCCCGCCGCCGCCACCAGATCGCCGATGCTCTGGCCCCGGCCGGGCGACAGGCAGCATGTCCCCGCCCCCGCATGGGCCTCCAGCAGCACGGACGGCCGGGCGCCGCCGGCCGTGGCCAGCCGGTCGCGGATGACGCCGCTCCGCTCCCGGAAGAACGACAGGTAGGCCTCCGCCTCCCGCGCCCGGCCGATGAGCGCGCCGAGCAGCGCAAGCCCCTGCGCGCCGTCGCGCAGGCTGGGCGAGGGCTGGAGCACCGCGACCGCGATCCCGGCCCGCTCCAGCGCCGCGACGCCTGCGGCGTGGGCGGCGAAATAGGGGCTGAGCACCACCAGATCGGGTTCGAGCCGGATCAGGTTCTCGATCGGCAGCGCGTCCGGCGACGCGGCGCCGAGCTTCGGGACCGCGGCGAGGCGGGCGTCGGCCGCCTCCAGCGTCGCCAGCGTGTCGGCGTCGAGCCATGTGGCGTTCCAGCCGACGAGCAGCTCCGCCGGCCGGTCGTGGATCAGCCCGAGCGCGATCAGGTCGATCCCGTCCGACAGGATCAGGCGGCGCGCCGGCCGGTCCAGCGTGACCGTGCGCCCGGCCTGATCGACGACGGAGATCGCCGCCGCCCGCGCCGGGACGCCGAGGCCCGCCAGCGCGAGCCCGCCGAGGACGACGTCGCGCCGCCTCACCAGCGGTAGCGCGCCGTCGCCAGCACCGTGCGGCCCTCGCCGAAGGTGCACGAGCTGAAGCCGTTGCAGGCGGCGATGTAGCTCTTGTCAAACAGGTTCTTGGCGTTGACCGTCACGCTGAACCCGTCGAAGCGCGGATCGCGCTTGCCGAAGTCATAGGTGACGGCGGCGTCCACAAGCGTGAAGCTGGGCACCTTGGAGGGCGTCAGCTCGTAGCCGGGCTCGCCCCACAGGTTCGTGGCCGTGCCGAACGCCGTGCCCACATAACGGATGCCGCCGCCGAGCTTGAGGCCGAGAAGGGCGCTCGACGGCTGGAAGGCGTAATCCACCCAGATCGCGCCGGTGTGCTGCGGCACGGCCACCGGGCGCTTGCCCTGGATTCCGTCTTCGCCCTTCGTCACCCTCATGTCGATGTAGGTGTAGTTCGCCGTCAGGTCCAAGCCCTCGGCGAGGCTCGCCTTGCCCTCGATCTCGAAGCCGCGGGAGCGGATTTCGCCGTCGACGCGCACGTCGATGTCGCCCGTGAGGGGGTCGGTGTAGGAGGTCGCGACGTTCTGCTTCTTGATGTCGAAGGCCGCCACCGTGATGAAGGCGTTGTAGCCCGGCGGCTGATACTTGAAGCCCGCCTCCCACTGCTCGCCGGTGGTCGGATCGAAGGTGCTCTTGCCCACCACGTTGTTCAGCGACGGCTCGAACGACGTCGAGTAGCTCACATACGGCGCAAGGCCGTTGTCGAACAGATAGACGAGGCCCGCGCGGCCGGTGAAGGCCTTGTCCTCCGCCTCCTGGCTGGACAGCGTGGCTCCCGTGGCGATCAGCGATCGGGAGCTGCTGATCTTGGACCAGTCATGGCGACCGGACAGCCACAGCCGCCACCTGTCGAAGGCGATCTGATCCTGCGCGTAGACGCCGACTTGCTCGATCGAGTTCTCGAAATGGACGAAGGGGCTCGGCTTGAGGAAGGACTGGTCGTTGTCCGGATTCCAGATGTCGATGCTGGGCGCGGCGGCGAAGCCGTAGTCCCACGGACCGTCCATCCACTGGTAGTCGAGGCCGACCAGCACGGTGTGACGGAGCGGGCCCGTGTCGAACTTGCCCTCGAGCTGGTTGTCGACGCCGAAATTGTCGACGTCGTGCTTCGAGATCGTGGAGAAGCGCGACAGCGTGGCGTTGTCCGAGCCGAGCGCGCTGAAATCCACGCTCCTGAACGTGTCCTTGAGCTTGCCGTAACGGGCGTTGGAGCGGAACGTCAGGTTGTCGTTGAACTCATGCTCGAACTGGGCGCCGATCCAGGCTTGGGTGCGGTCGAAGCGGTTCCAGTTCTTGTCACCCTGGAAGAAGCTGTTGGACAGCTTGCCGTGGCCGGGGACGCCCAGGATCGTGCCGCGGGGCGAAACGAAGCCGGCGTCGGAGGTGTGCGGATCGTGCTGGTACACCGCCTGCACGGTCAGCGAGGTCCGGTCGTCCGGCCGCCAGGTGAAGGACGGCGCCAGCAGGATGCGCTGGTCCTTCTGATAGTCGATCTGGGTTTCGGCCAGCCGACCGGCGGCGATCATGCGGTAGGTGAGCGCGCCCTCCGCGTCGACCTTGCCGCCAACGTCGAAGCCGCTCTCCAGATAGGCGTGATTGCCGACGCGCGCAAACACCTCGTTCACCGGCGTGTCGGTGGGGCGCTTGGTGACGAGGTTGACGAAGCCGCCCGGCTGGGCGCGGCCGTAGAGCACCGAGGACGGGCCGCGGAACACCTCCACCCGCTCCAGCAGGAAGGAGTCGATCTGCACCGCGGTGCGCGACGGGAAGTTCCAGCGCAGGCCGTCCTGATAGGAGGCGTAGCTGGCGTCCGCCGAAAAGCCGCCGAAGCCGCGCAGGAACACGGGATCGAAACGGCGGCTCTGCAGGCCGGCGGTGCCGGCCACCACGCCCGCGGTGTAGCGCAGCGCTTCGCCGACCGTCGTCGCGCCCTGCGCGTCCATCTGGTCGCGCGGGATGACCGAGATCGACTGCGGCGTCTCGATCAGCGCGGCGTCGGTCTTGGAGGCGGTGGCCGAGCGGGTGGCGACGAAGCCGTTGACCGGGCCGGTGGCGGTCTCGCCCTGTCCGGAGACCGCGAGCGGCGGCAGCTCCACCGTCTCCTCCAGCGCCACGGGCGCGGCCTCGGCTGCCGGGCTGAAGATCGAGACCGTGCCCTCGTTCACGAAGCGATAGGCGTAGCCGGTGCCGGACAGCATGCGGCCCAGCGCCTCGCGCGCGGTCATCTCGCCCTTGACCGGCCGGGTGCTGGCGGTGATGGGGCTGTTCTCGCGGATCACCACGGCGAGGCCCATGGCGCGGCCGAGCTCGTTCAACGCCTGCGGCGCGGCCTTGGCGTCGATGTCGATCCGCACCCGGCGCGCGTTCGCAGGCTCGGCCCCCGCCGCCCCGACAGCCGCCGTCAGCGCCCCGGCCGCAAGGCCCGCAAGCAACACGCTCTTCATCGACATCACGCGCAAATCCCCGTCATGCCCGCCGGTGGTTTGGCGGGCCTCACAGAGCCAGACGGACGGCGGCGGCGTTCACTGAACCACTGAGGCGCATTTTTTTCAGCGACGGAGGATCACGAGCCGTCCCGTCAGCGCCGTGACCCGGAACCCCACGCTGGCCTTAAGCGATTCGAGCGCGGCGTCCGTGTCCGAGAGGTCGAGCGTGCCGGTGATGCGCTCGTCCGCCAGCTCGCCCGAGGCCACCACGATCCGGCCCGGCCGGTAACGCTCGATCTGCCGCGCCACGTCGGCGAGGCGCATGCGGTAGAACACGAACCGTCCTCCGCGCCAGGCGAGCGCGCCGTCCACGTCTGCCGGCGCGGGCCGGCCGACGCCCTGCGGCCCGAAGGCCACGGCGTCGCCGGGCGCGAGCCGGGCTTCGCGGCCGTCGTGGCCGCGCACCGCCACCGCGCCGTGGGCGAGCGTGACGGCGCCGCCGTGCTCTAAAAGCCGCACCTCGAAGCCGGTGCCGAGCACGCGCGTCTCCGCGTCCCGCGTCTCGACCACGAAGGGCGTGGCGCTGGTCTTCACCTCGAAATAGGCCGCGCCCCGGAGCAGCCGCACCCGGCGCTCCGCCCCAAAGGCCTCGTCGAGCGCGCTGTCGGCGTCGAGCAGCGCGGTGGAGCCGTCGGCGAGCGTCACCGCGCGCCGTTCGCCCCGCGGCGCCACATGGTCGGCGACGATATCCTGAAACAGGTGCGGCCGCTCCAGCCACAGCCCGCCCGCGAGCGCCGCGCCGAGGGCGAGGGCCAGAATAGCGAGGCTCTTGGGCGGCTTCGCCGCCTTGGCGGCGTCGATGCGCCGGAGCGCGTCGCGCAGGCTCGCATCGTCCTTCGCGGCGAGGCGAGCCGCCGGCCCCTGCGCGTCGCGCCAGGCCTGCTCCACCGCGC
>NZ_JBHTMX010000190.1:0-5413 GCF_042679725.1 Methylopila musalis | reverse complement strand
CCGGCCGAGGACGCGGCGGCGCGCATGGCGCTCCGTCTGCGGGTCCGCGCCGCGCTGAGCCTGCGCCGCCCCGCGGTCGCGCCCGGCGACATCTACGTCCATGTCTCCCACATCCGGCTCGACCGGCCCGAGCCCTTCGCCGCGCTCGCCGCCGCAGGCGCAAGGCTCGTGACGCTGGTGCACGACCTGATCCCGATCCGGCTCCCGGAATACGGCCGCGACGGCGAGGACGCGCGGCACCGCCGGCGCATGACGACCATCCTGGACCACGCCTCGGCGGTGATCGCCAACTCCACCGACACGGCGGACGACTTTCGCGCCTTCGCCCGCGAGACCGGGCGGATCGCGCCGCCGGTGATCGCCGCGCCGCTCGGGGTCGAGACCGGCTTCGACCGGAGCGCCGCGCCGCTTCGGGCCGAAAAGCCCTATTTCCTGATGCTCGGCACCATCGAGCCGCGCAAGAACCACCTGACCCTGCTGCATGTCTGGCGCCGGCTCGCCGCGCGCCTTGGCGACGCAACGCCGACGCTGGTCCTGGTCGGCCGACGCGGCTGGGAGAACGAGATGGTGCTCGACCTGCTGGAGCGGGCGCCCGGGATCCGCGCCCATGTGGTCGAGGTCAACGACCTGCCGGACGCGGCCCTGAGCGCGCTGATGCGCGGCGCCCGCGCGCTGCTGTTCCCGAGCTTCTCGGAGGGGTTCGGCCTGCCGCTGGCGGAGGCGCTCGGCGTCGGCGCGCCCGCCATCGCCTCCGACCTCGCCGTGTTCCGCGAGGTCGCGGGCGATGCGGCGGACTATCTGGACCCGCTCGACGGGCCGGGCTGGGAGCAGGCCGTGCTCGACTTCACGGCGCCGGCGTCCCCGCGCCGGGCCGCCGCTCTCGCACGGGCGGAACGCTATGCGCCGCCCGGCTGGGCGGCGCATTTCGAAATCGTCGATCCGGTGATCGGCGCGGCCTGACCGGCCGCGCGTTCAGGCGCTGTGGTCGCGGATGCCGTAGAACAGCAGCACGCCGATCGCCCAGGCGATGGCCGAGCAGAGCGCCACCAGCAGCACGTTGGAGATGCGCGCCGGATAGAGCGAATCCTGAGGCGCAGCCGGCTCCAGGAAGGTCGCGATGTAGCGCGCCTGCCGCTCCGCCCGCACGCGGGCGTTCTCGACGGCGGTCAGCGCCCCCTCATAGGCCTTCTGGGCGAAGTCGCGCTCGGTCTCGAGCGCCTCATACTCGGCGAAGGACGACGACAGGATCGGCCGACCCTTGCCGGCCGCCGCCTGCTGGGCCTCGAGCGAGCCGATCTTGGCCCGCTCGGCGTCAATGCGCTTGCGCAGGGCGTCCATGCGGTTCTTCAGAAGCCGCATGGTGGGCGCGTCCTTGGACAGCAGGGTGGCGTTCGAGGCGTATTCCGCCTCCTGCTTGGCGAGATCGCCCTCCAGCCCGCTGACGATGGTGAGTTGGGATTCCGCGCTCTTGGTCGGATCGACCGAGCCTTCGCGGTCGCGATAATCCTGGATCGCCTTGCGCGCGAACTTCAGGCGAAGCTCGGTGCGCGACAGCTCCTGCTTGGTGTTGAGGATGGCGTCCTCACGCGCGCGCTCGGACAGCTTGTTCACGAGGTTTTCGCTCTCGCGCACGGTCTCGCGGGCGATCTTCAGCGCGTCATCCGGGGTGAAGGCGCGCACGTTGAAGCTGATGATGCCGGAAATCGGCTCGTAATAGACGTAGGACACCCCGTTCCAGAACCTAGTCAGGTGCTCGGTGGTGTCCTGGGCGTAGGGCCGATAGCGCGCCAGGAAATCCGCCTCGTCGCGGGTGAAGGCCGAGCGCAGGTCGACCGAGTTCTGCAGCTTTTCGACCAGCTGACGGCTCTCGATGAACTGGGCCACGATGTAGCTGTCGGAGACGACCGCCATGGCCGAGTTCAGGCCGGCGAGCTGGGACACGCCGCCCAACGTGCTGGACGACGCCTCCTCCGGCCCGCGCACCGCGAACTTGGCCTCGACCACATATTGAGGCGCGGCGATGAAGCCGTAATAGACCGAGGCCAGCGCGGTCGGCAGGCCGATCGCGAGCATAGCGGAAATTTTGACGAGGCTTTTCTTGGCCTTGGCCGCGACGGGACGCGGTTCGGGCTTGGGCGCGCCAGCCGGGGCTCCCTTGGGGGCCGACCGGTTGCGCCGCGGCAGCGGCACGATCTTGCTGGGAGCCGGCTCCTCGGCCGGAGAGGGCGCAGGCTGGCCGCCGCGACGGGTTCTGACCGGCGCAGGCTGTGCAGCCACTGTCGGCGACGCCACGGTCGGGTCGTCGCTGGCAGGCGTCGGCCGGTTCTCATTGCTCGACAGCGCGTGAAGCACGGTTCGCGCACGGGCGCCAAGCCGAGCTGCGGCGCCGCCGCTGATCGCATTTTCCGTCATTTACGCTTCGTGCCCTCGTTGCGGTTGAGCTTGAGGTACGCCTCCGACGCCGCGTCGAAGGTATCATAGAACGTCAGGGCGCCGCGATGCAGAACGAGCCCTGCGTCACAATAGCCCGACAGAAAAGCCGGATCCCGCGTCGCCCAGACCACGCCAGCCTCATTAAAGCGCGCCTGGATGGTTTCGTCCATCAACGCGCCGGTGCTCGGGGGCGGAGGCGGGATGCCGTCATCAACGAAGTACCAATCAAATTGCATTGAAAGCGTTAACCCCAACGTCAAAAACCGCCGCTCGTATTTGTTGTACGATTTCAGAAGCTTGAATTTTCCGACTTTGACGCCGCTGAGCTGCTCGGCGATCTCGGCGACCTCTCTGCTGGACACGCCGAACATGTGCTCGAACATACGGGCGTTCTGAATCAGGGTCGCGCCGCGATCCAGAAAGCCGGCGTAGCTCATGGGCCAGCATCTGAGTCCGCTTACGCGCACCACTCCCTCGTCCGGCGGCTCCAGAGCGCTGAGAAGCCGGATGACCGTGGACTTTCCGGCGCCCGTCGCGCCGAGAAGCCCGATCTTGCGCCCCGGCGGCAGGGCGAGCGTGACGCCGGACAGAACCTCGCGGCGCTTCCGCCCCTTACCGTATGTTTTCGAGACGCTTATGAATTCAAGCACAGCCAACGTCCGTCCCGGTCATGCTCTGGCGAGCGTCGCGCGGCGGCGGAAGGCGCGCTCTCCAGCAAGGCCAAGAAGCAAAAAAGCCAAGGTTATCGTGAAAAAGTATTCGAGATCACGATTGACGCATTCGTAGCCGTGGTAAAATCCCTCGCGGAACCATTCAATGAGATGCACCAAAGGGTTCCAAGATATGAAATCCCTAAAAGCTGGGGGCATCCGATCAAGAACGGTCGCAAATCCGGCCGTGAAGAACATAGCCATAAATATAATTCCTTTAAAATATTTCATAAATGGAGCAATCACTATCACAGTGTAAAAAAAGATGCCGAATGCGAACGAGAAAATTCCAAGACAGCAATAGATGATGATGCAGGACAGCGGATCCATCGGAGCCGAGTCGAAGCCCCATATGCCGAGAATGGTGAGAATAAGCACCATGACGACGCCGCCGGTCACGAACTCCAGCAGCCAGACGGCCAGCACGTCGTCCATGCGAGTGATCATCGGAAAGGCAAGCCGTGGCTTCCTGTTCAGCGTGTTCACGACGGCGCCCGTCACAGCGCGCCAGGTGCGCGCCAGAACCACGCCGGTGGTGAAGAACACCTCGTAGCTTGTGCCGATCGGCGGCTGGCTGGAACCGTGCGCCAGACCGAACTTCAGCACGAACACCCAGGCCAGCGGCTCCACGATCGCCCAGGCGTAGCCGGCCCGCGACCCGCCATAGCGCGTCCGGAACCGGCGCAGCATCAGCGTTTTGATCGTCCTGAACTGAAGGACGGCGGAGTTGGCGATGCTCATGGACGACCTTGTGCGGCGGCGCCGAAGGGCGAGGCGCTAACCACAACCCCGTGATGACGGCGACACGATGGCGCCGCCTGGGCGCCGCCCGCGCGCCGCCGCACGTCAGACCGCCTGCAGCGTCTGGCGCGCGCCGAGCGCGTCGGTCACCGCCGCGCGGATCTGCGCCAGCGAGAACGGCTTTGTCACCACGTCGTGGATCAGCGCCTCGAGTCCTTCGGCGCGCTCGCGCTGGTCGGCGTAGCCGGTCATCAGCAGGATGGTGGTGTCCGGATGGTCGCGGGCGGCGGCGAGCGCCAGCGCGATGCCGTCCATCATCGGCATGCGGATGTCGGTCAGCAGCAGATCGAACGGCTCCCGCGCCAGCCCGAGCTTGTCGAGCGCGTCGGCGCCGTCGAACGCCTGGGTGACGGCGTGCCCGTCCATCTCCAGCGCGCGCTGCACGAAGCCGCGCACCGCCTCCTCGTCATCGGTCAGCAGAATGCGAGCCATGGCCGTCGGGCCTCCTCACGGCCGGTCCTCGTGGCCGTCGACCTCGACGACGCCCACGAAGGGAAGCTGGCGGTAGGCGTGGGCCACGTCCATGCCGTAGCCCACCACGAAAACGTCCGGGCAGACGAAGCCGGTGAAATCGGCCGCGACCGACACCGCGCGCTTGCCCGGCTTCTCCAGCAGCACGCAGGTCAGCACCCGCCGGGCGCCCCGCGCCGCCATCAGGTCCTTGGCGTAGGCGAGCGTGCGGCCGGACTCCAGAATGTCGTCGATCAGCAGCACGTCGCGGCCGGCGACCTCGCTCTCGATGTCGTGGACGATGCGCACTGTCCCGGACGACACGGTGCCGTCGAGATAGCTCGACAGCGACAGGAACTCGATCTCGGGCGCGAGGCTCGCCTCGTGCATCGCCCGGATCAGGTCGGCGGCGAACACGAAGCTGCCCTTCAGCACCACGATCGCCAGCAGGCGCTCCGGCGCGATCGCCGCGATCTCGGACGCGAGCCCGGCGTTGCGGCGGGCGATGGTCTCCGCGTCGTAGAGTACGGTCAGACGGCGTTCCATCACGTCTCCTTCAGGCCCCGTCGTCGCCATGCGGCAGATCGGCCGAATTGAGAAAGCGCACGGCGATCCGCCGCCCTTCGGCCGGCGGCGACGCCAGGCGGGCGCGGAAGGTCGCGGTCTCGCCCTCCGCCAGCTCCCGGCGGCCGGAGACCGTGGTCCAGGCGTAAAGTTCGCGGCCGTCGCCCGCAAGCACCGCGAGCCGCAGGCGCGGCACCTCCACCGTCTCGCCGGAGACGTTCCCGATCTCGCCGGAGACCAGCAGCATGGGCACGCCGTTCTCCATCTCCTCCACCGAGGTCACGCGGGCGATCTCGAGCCCGCGCACGTTCACTGGCAGCCCGATCCGGGCGTAGAGCGAGGCCGCGCCCGGCGCCGCCCGCACCACGTCGGTCCGGAACGCCAGCAGCAGCGTCAGCGCGCACAGGCCGAGCGCCGCCACCACGGTCGCGGGCGATGGCCGGGGCTCCCGCCGC
>NZ_JBHTMX010000189.1:0-5448 GCF_042679725.1 Methylopila musalis | reverse complement strand
AACCGCGCCCACGGACGGGTTCGGCGCGGTGCGTCCGAGCCCGCGGCGGCCGAGCGCGATCGCGACCGCCATCCAGCGCGCATCGCGGCGCGCGGCGTCGGAGCCGTCAGCGGCTGGGGGAGGCGTCGTCGCTGTCGCCGGCGAGTTCGTCCAGGAGGGTTTCAAAGTCTTTGGCTTCGCGGAAGTTTTTGTAGACCGACGCGAAGCGCACATAGGCCACGTCGTCGGCGCCTTTCAGCGCCTCCATGACATACTGGCCAATCGTCTCGGAGGAAATCTCCGGTTCGCCGCCGCTTTCCAGCCGCCGGGCGATTCCGGACACCATCTGCTCGATGCGCTCGGGCTCCACCGGCCGTTTGCGCAGGGCGACCGCGAGCGAGCGATGCAGCTTGTCGCGGTCGAAGGGCGCGCGGCGCCCGGAGCGCTTCACCACCGTGAGCTCGCGCAGCTGCACGCGCTCGAAGGTGGTGAACCGCTGGCCGCAGACCCCGCACACCCGCCGACGGCGGATGGCGGCGTCGTCCTCGGCGGGACGGGAGTCCTTGACCTGCGTGTCGGCCGCGCCGCAGTGCGGACACCGCATGGTCGATGGGCTCCCGTCCCGGTCGGATCAGTCGGCGTAGAGCGGGAAGCGGGCGACCAGCTCGGACACCTGATTCCGCACCTTGGCCTCGACCTCCGAATCCTCGTCGACGCCCTTCTGGGCCAGCACGTCGAGGACGGTGGCGATCATGTCGCCGATCTGCTGGAACTCGGCCACGCCGAAGCCGCGGGTGGTGCCCGCCGGGGTGCCGAGGCGCACGCCCGAGGTGACCATCGGCTTCTCGGGGTCGAACGGGATGCCGTTCTTGTTGCAGGTGATGTGCGCGCGGCCGAGCGCGATCTCGGACACCTTGCCCGTGAGCTTCTTCGGACGCAGGTCGACCAGCATCAGATGCGTGTCGGTGCCGCCGGAGACGATGTCGAAGCCGTGGCCCTTCAGGTTCTCGGCCAGCGCCTTGGCGTTGGCGATCACGTTCTGGGCGTAGAGCTTGAAGTCGGGCTTCAGAGCCTCGCCGAAGGCCACCGCCTTGGCGGCGATGACGTGCATCAGCGGGCCGCCCTGCAGGCCGGGGAACACGGCCGAGTTGAACTTCTTGGCCAGATCCTCGTCATTGGTGAGGATCATGCCGCCGCGCGGGCCGCGGAGCGTCTTGTGGGTGGTGGTGGTCACCACATGGGCGTGCTCGAGCGGGTTCGGGTGCTGGCCGCCGGCGACGAGACCCGCGAAGTGGGCCATGTCGACCATGAACTTGGCGCCGATCGAATCCGCGATCTTGCGGAAGGCCGCGAAGTCGATCTGGCGCGGATAGGCGGAGCCGCCCGCGATGATGACCTTGGGCTTGTGCTGCTCGGCGAGCTGCGCGACCTCTTCCATGTCGATGCGCTGGTCGTCCTTGCGGACGTGGTAGTTCACCGCGTTGAACCACTTGCCCGACACGGCCGCCTTGGCGCCGTGGGTGAGGTGGCCGCCGGCGGCGAGGTCGAGGCCGAGGAAGGTGTCGCCCGGCTGCATCAGGGCGTAGAACACCGCCGTGTTGGCCTGCGCGCCCGAATGGGGCTGCACGTTGGCGAACTGGGCGTTGAACAGCTTCTTCGCGCGGTCGATGGCGAGCTGCTCGGCCACGTCCACATACTGGCAGCCGCCGTAGTAGCGACGGCCCGGATAGCCTTCGGCGTACTTGTTGGTCAGCACCGAGCCCTGCGCCTCGAGCACCGCGCGCGAGACGATGTTCTCGGAGGCGATCAGCTCGATCTCGTCGCGCTGACGGCCGAGCTCGGACGTGATGGCGTCGGCGAGCTCCGGATCGACTTCCGCCACGCTGGCCGAGAAGAACCGGCTTTCGATGTCGTGGGCCTTGCCTTCGGTGATGGACATTGGACGGCTACTCCTCCTGATGGGGCGTGCGTTCGCCGGTGCGCGTTTCCCGCGCTTTGACGCCGGCGCGACGCGGCCGCGACCAAGACCGCCCTCAAACGGGAGGCCTCGCCGCGACGCATGTTCGACTGGGATGCCTAACATACGTCGGAAAGTCAGGCCAAGCGACCGGCCCGGCCGGCGCATCTTGGTCGCATAAGACTTTGGACGGGGATATCACTGAGAGCGGCCCCGCTTGACTGTGGGCCGCACGTTGAAAACCGGGAGTTCGCCGATGCTGGATTCGGCTCTGATGGCCGCGCGGCAGATGTTCTCGCCGGAGTTCCGGGCGGTGCTGCTGAAGTCGCTCGGCCTGACGCTGCTGGCGCTCGCGCTCGGCTGGATCGGGCTGCAGGCGCTGATCGACCACCTGCTGACGCTGGAGCCCGGCTACCTGCGCTCCGGCGCGCAGATCCTGTCCGGCCTCGGCCTCGCCTTCGGGCTGGTGTTCCTGATCACGCCGGTCACGGCGGCGGTGGCGGGCCTGTTCCTGGACGACGTGGCGGCGGTGGTGGAGCGCACCCATTACCCGGCGGACGCGCCGGGCGTCGCGCCGCCCACGCTCAGGGGCGCGCTGATGTCGGCGCGGTTCGGCGCGCTGGTGCTGGCGGTCAACGTCGCCATGCTGCCGCTGCTGTTCTTTCCGGGCGTGAACGTGGCCGCCTGGGCGCTGGTGAACGCCTATCTGCTCAGCCGGGAGTACTTCACGCTCGCCGCGCTGCGATTCCGGCCCGAAGGGGAAGCGGCGGCGTTGCGCCGGCGTCACAGGTGGCGGGTGTTCGCGGCGGGACTGGTGGCGGCGGCGCTCGCCCTCGCGCCGCTGGCGAACCTGCTGACGCCGCTGTTCGCCACCGCCTTTTTCGTTCATCTTCACAAGAAGATCGCAGCCGACGACGCCCGGCGGCTGGCCCGCCGGCCGGCGCCGGAGCGGCTGGGCGCATCGTAAACGCCCCTTAAACCTGCCGCATTCAAAGTCCATCCGGATTCTCCATCAGGACGGCGGCCGGAGGACGGCCGTCGCGGCGTGCGGCGTGGCGGGGTGCGGCAGGTATGGCGATCGGACGACGGTCCGCGGGGCAGGAACGGCGCGAGCCGCGATTCGACGCGCATCCCGAGGCGTCCTTCGACGTGAGGCTGTCGCCGGACGACCGGCTGAGCCATGGCGGCGGCGAGCCGCGGCGCGAGCCGGGCTTCGGCCCGGACACGCAGGCGGAGCAGGACCTGCCCGACGGGCGGCGCGAGCCCTCGTTCGGATCGTCCGGCCCGGCGGAGCCCGAGCCGCGCGAGAAACTCTCCTACTGGAGCTGGGTCATGGGACGTAGCCGACCCGCCCGCCGGCGATCCGGCGACCCGTCCGGCCGTCCGCCCCGCAAGCGGCGCGGCCTGCTCGGCCGGCTGTTCTCGTTCCTGCTGGTCATGGGCGTGCTGGGCGCGCTCGGCGGCGGCGGCGTCATCGCCTATTACGCCTCCGGCCTGCCGCCGATCGACAAGCTCGAAGTGCCGAAGCGGCCGCCCAACGTCACCATCGTCAGCCTGGACGGCAAGCCGCTCGCCAACCGCGGCGAGACCGGCGGCGCCAACGTGCCGCTGTCCGAGATGCCGGCCTATGTGCCGCAGGCCTTCATCGCCATCGAGGACCGCCGCTTCCGCGACCACTGGGGCGTGGACTTCATCGGCCTCGCCCGCGCCATGGCCACCAACCTGCAGCACGGCACGCTGGTGCAGGGCGGCTCCACGCTGACCCAGCAGCTCGCGAAGAACCTGTTCCTCACGCCCGAGCGCTCGCTGGAGCGCAAGGTGCAGGAGGCGGTGCTGGCCTTCTGGCTGGAGCGCAAGTTCGGCAAGGACCGCATCCTCGAAATGTACCTCAACCGCGTCTATTTCGGCGCGGGCGCCTATGGGGTGGAGGCGGCGGCCCAGCGCTATTTCGGCAAGTCGATCCGCAAGGTGAACATCTCCGAGGCCGCGACGCTTGCGGGCCTCGTCAAGGCGCCGTCGCGGCTCGCCCCGACCCGTGATCCGGAGGGCGCCCGCGCCCGCGCCGATCTGGTGCTCGCCGCCATGGCCGACGAGGGCTACGTCTCCCGCGACGAGGCCAACCGCGCCTTCCGCGCCTCGCCGCCGTCGCCGGCTCCGAAGCCGCAAGGGGCGGTGGGCTACGTGGCCGACTGGATCATGGATCAGCTCGACGGGCTGGTGGGCGTCTACGACGAGGACCTGACCGTCGAGACCACGCTCGATCCGAAGCTCGAGGCGGAGGCCGAGAAGGCGCTGTCGGAAGCGATCGCCAAGCGCGGCCCGGCGCTGAAGGTGAGCCAGGGCGCGCTGGTGGCGCTGGCGCCGGACGGCGCGGTGCGCGCGCTGGTGGGCGGCCGGTCCTACGCCGAGAGCCAGTTCAACCGCGCGGTCTCGTCCAAGCGTCAGCCCGGATCGGCCTTCAAGCCCTTCGTCTATCTCTCGGCGCTGGAGCTCGGCATGACGCCGGACACGGTGCAGGTGGACGCGCCGCTGCGGCTGAAGGGCTGGAACCCCGAGAACTACAACCGCCGCTACGGCGGACCCATGACCCTGACCAGCGCCCTGTCCCATTCGGTGAACACGGTGGCGGTGCGGCTCGGGGTCGAGGTCGGGCCGCTCAACGTCATCCGCACCGCCCGGCGCGTCGGCATCACCTCCGATCTCGCGCCGAACCCCTCGGTGGCGCTCGGCACGTCGGAGGTAACGCCGCTAGAGCTCGCCGGCGCCTACGCCCCGTTCGCGAACGGCGGCATGTCGGCGAAGCCCTACGTGGTGCGCCGGGTCGTCGCCTCCACCGGCGAGGTGCTCTACAACCGCCGCCCCGAGCCGCCGCAGGAGGTGGTGGACATCGAGCGCGTGGGCATGATGAACGCCATGCTGGCGGAGACGATCCGCTCCGGCACCGCGCGCGGCGCGGCGCTTCCGGGCTGGACGGCGGCGGGCAAGACCGGCACCAGCCAGGATTTCCGCGACGCCTGGTTTGTGGGCTACACCGCTCATCTCGTCACCGCGGTCTGGCTCGGCAACGACGACAACTCCCCCACCAAGAAGGCCTCCGGCGGCGGCCTGCCGGTGCAGATCTGGAGCCGCTTCATGACCGCCGCCCACGCCGGCGCCGCCGTGGCGTCGCTGCCGGGCGAGTGGAGCCCGCAGGTGGCGGGCTACGACCAGGGCCCCGGCGGCGGCGAGGTCTACGAGGACGGCCCGCCGCCCGGCGACGGCTGGGTGGAGGAACGCGTCGTCCGCGAGCGCCCCCGCTCCAGCGAGCCGCTCGGCTTCCTGAAGCGGCTGTTCGGCGGGTACTGAGGGCGGGTGTGATGAGGGTGCCCGCCTGAGGGTTCGCTCGGCGGTCATGCTCTGGGCAAGCGGCCGATCAACGACTTGCAGCCGTTTGCACCGCTGTCATGCCCGAGCTTGCCTCGGGCATCCACGACTTGGACGTCGACGCTTGCGCCCGACGGAAAGTCGTGGAT